>JAGORE010000004.1 GCA_018062985.1 Rickettsiales bacterium
ATGTTAAAGCAGAAGAACTTGCTGCTGCTAGACAAAGGCTGGAAGAAGGTCATGTTAGTACAGGGCATGAGCGTACTACAAAAACTGTAGAAGAGGTTAGCACGAAATTTCGTGATGCAGTTAAAAAAGCAGAAATTAAAGATGGAGAAGGGGTGTCACCTTCAAAGAAAACTAAGTCTGAATCTCGTAGAAAATAGCTCTATATCTTGCGAGCTAGCCATACTGAGTGGTCATGGCAATTGATATCGGCAATTTTATAAGTAACAAGTTTAAATTTATGGCGTTGAAGTAAAGTTTTGTATTCTTCTACGCTTAATGATGCGTGATAAAGATTCTCGCCGCCATTATTTCTCCAGGTTTCTCTATGTTCAGGTCCGGTCGTAAAAAGCAGCATGCCGTTGTCTTGCAGATGTTTTGAGAAAGTAATAAACATTTGACGTTGGTCATCGTAATTTAAATGAAAGAAACTATTCCAAGCAATGATTAGATTAAATTTTGTGTTTATAGATAGATTACGCATGTCTGCTATAAAGAAAGTGCCGTGTGGCAGTCTATTTTTAGCTTTCTCAATAAATTGGGAGGAGCTATCAATTCCAGTGACATTGTATCCAAGTTTAATAAAATACTCTGCTATTAGTTGTCCTGTACCGCAGCCTAGATCTAGAATTTTATCTCCAACTTCGATGTATTTAAGTGCTTTATCAAGTCACTTTTTTTTAAATAAATCTTTGCTACGATGCGTATCAAACCATTCGGAGATTTTGTTGTATGAATCTATGACTTTCTTGTCTTGTCTGTTAGTCATAGTAGTATACAGTTTCACCTTCTTTGATTTTGCCCAAGTCTCTCCTAGCTTTTTCTTCAAGTAAATCTTTATCTAAAGACTGAGGTTGCATTACTTTTATTTTTTTATTAAACAACTCTTTTTGCTTCTTTAGATCATCAATTTCTTTTTCTAAAGATTGTTTCGTTTTATCTGTTTCAAATAAAAACAAGATGCTGCGGCTACCACTAAAGAAGTGATAAAGAAAGTAGGAGCACAAAAGTAATAGTATTATGATTAATTTTACTTTGGGACTAAAAAACTTCTTTTTCATCATAGTTTATTATTAAGCTGAAACTTTGCAAAATTTGCTTTATTACCAAGGTGCTCTTCAATTCTTATTAATTCATTATACTTGCTAATTCTATCAACTCTACACATTCCACCAGTTTTTATTTGAGAGCAATTATACGCTACTGCGAGATGTGCAATTAAAGTGCTTTCTGTTTCACCTGATCTATGAGACATAACGCAATTATAGTTATGCGCTTGTGCATAATCGATGGTGTGTTTTGTTTCCGTAATAGTCCCAACTTGGTTAGGTTTTATTAGAATAGAGTTAGCTATTTTTTGCTTAATCCCATCTTCAAGAATTGTTTTATTGGTTACAAATACATCATCGCCAACTAGTTGTATTTTATTTGCTAATGTTTTTGTAATCATTTGCCACCCCTCAACATCGTGCTCTGCCATGGGGTCTTCTATAGATATAATCGGAAAATTATTGACTAGAGTCTCATAAAAACGAATCATGTTTTCTTTATCTAGAATTTTGTTTATGCCTTTAAGATAATATTGGCCATCTTTGTAAAATTCAGAGGATGCAACATCTAAAGCCAACGCTACATCTTTTCCTGGAGTGTATCCGGCTTTTTCGATAGCGGCCATTAATAATGTTAAGGCCTCTTCGCTTTCTTTTATCATCGGTGCAACGCCACCTTCATCACCAATACTTATGCTCATATTTTTCTTTTGTAATATCTCACGTAAACCAAAGAAAATTTCAGCACCTATCTGTATAGCATGTTTGATATTTTGTGCACCTATCGGCATAATCATGAATTCTTGAATATCTAAATCGTTATCTGCATGTGCGCCACCATTGAGAATATTCATTTGCGGAATAGGCAAAGTAACGCTGTTAGGATTTAAAAAGTTAAACAAAGGTTTGTTATGCAGTAGTGCAGCTGATTTTAGTATAGCGCTAGATGTCGCGAGAGTAGCATTTGCACCTAATTTTGATTTATTATTTGTGCCGTCTAGCTTGAGTAAAATAGCGTCTATGGTATTCTGATCATTGCAATTTTTACCGATCAATGCTTGCCTGATTGTTGTATTAATATTATTGACTGCATTTAATACGCCTTTGCCGCCAAATCTTTTCGGGTCGTTATCTCGAAGCTCTAATGCTTCACGTGAACCTACAGATGCACCGCTAGGCGAGGAAGAGATAGCGCATATATTATTTACATGTACTTCTGCTTCTACTGTAGGATTTCCACGACTATCAAGGATCTCTCTGCCTATAATGTTAGTGATTTTCATTATCTGCTTATTCCTTTGTAGAGCTTTTGATAAGTTCTATTGTTTTGTCAATACCGTATAGTAATACAAAAGATCCAAGTCTTGGACCATCTGATTGACCTAGCAGTACTTCATAAACCATCTTAAAGAAATCTCTGATATTATCTTTGTATAATGACTCTTGAGCAATATTATAAAAGCAATTTTGTATGGTTGAGCTATCAATATTTGCTTCCTTTCTGAGGTCGTAGAGAGCTTTTTTTATATTACGCAACAACTCTTTTTCTGAATGAGTAGGCTCTCTATGAATTTTGTGTGGTTTGATGAATTTATTATAATATTTGATTGCATAGTCAGCAAGGTGATCTATGAAAGGATCATTTACTGGCGATGCATTTGGGGCGTACTTTGAAATAAATCCCCATAAAGTACTTGTATCTGTAGGGTTACAAGTGCAAGCTAAGTTAATCAATAAGCTGAAGCTTAAACCATAGAGGTCGTACTTAGGAACATTGCCCCCGTATATGTGCCATACAGGATTGTCTATTTGTTCTTTAAGATCCGATTCATGATATTTTTTTAAGAAGGTCATATATTCATCAACGCTTTTTGGTATTACATCAAAGAATAAGCGTTTTGCCTTTCTTGGAGATTGATATATATATAAAGATAAGCTTTGAATTGGTGCAAATTCTAACCATTCTTCTGTAGATAACCCATTGCCTTTTGATTTGGATATTTTTTGTCCATGATTATCCAAAAACATTTCATAAAAAAATTGGGTTGGTCCTTTACCTCCAAGAATATGGCATATTTTGGTATATAATACTGAGTTAGCTAAATGGTCTTTGCCATACATCTCAAAGTCTACATCTAAGGCTGCCCATCTTGTTCCGAGATCAGTTTTCCACTGTAATTTACAATGTCCACCAGTAATAAGAGTGGTCATCACTTCATTAGTCTCTGGGTCATGATAAGATACAGTGCCGTTGTCGAGGTCTCTATTGATAATAGGTACATACAGTACGCGACCAGAGCGAGGACATATTGGCAGTATAGGACTGAATGTTTGTTGTCTTTCTTCACCGAGCGTTGGCAGCATTAAAGACATGATTTCATCGTATTTATCTAATACTTTTAATATATACTCATCTAATACTCCAGTTTTATACAATTCTGTAGCGCTTTTGAACTCAAATGCTACATCGAACTGCATCAAGAAGTTGTTAAGTCTGGCATTCATGTAATGTCCATAACTTGTAGATTCTCCGAAAGGATCTGGAATTGAAGTTAGAGGTTTTTGTAAATGCTGTACTAAGGATTCAGGATTTGGAATGTTTTCTGGTATTTTTCTTAGACCATCCATATCATCTGAAATTACAAATAATTTTGTAGGAATATCAGATATTGTTTCGAAAGCCTTTTTCACCATCATAGTTCTAACAACTTCCCCGTATGTACCAATATGCGGTAAACCAGAGGGACCATAACCTGTACAAAATAACACATAACCCTTCTTAGGCGTTTTATTGTCAATTTTTTTAAGTATTTCTCTTGCTAGTTCAAATGGCCAAACTTTACTATCTAACCCATACTCTTTTATAGAATTCATAATCAAAAAATGTTATTTATATTAAAAATAAGTTTATAATTACTATGATAAAGCACCAATGTAAAAACTTAACTATTATACAGATAATAGCAATTTTATCACTTGTTTTTTTAGCTTCAGCTTACTTTATACAGTATTTCTTAAATATCTCCCCATGTAAACTATGTTTATATCAGCGAATCCCATATTTTATATTAGTAATTTTAGGTGTGTTAGTGTCCATCAAGATCGGAAGGAAATTTTCTAAGAATATTTTATTAAATCTATGTAGAATAGTAATTGTAGTAGAAATATTTTTGGCAGGGTATCATGTTGGCATAGAGCGTGGTTTTATTCACGAGATTGTTCCCTGTAAAGTTGAATCGTTGCAAGTTGGTGTTAACGAGAATTTGCGTATGCAAATAGAAGATGCACAACCTAGTTGTAAAGATGTTGGTTTACGCATAGCTGGTCTTTCTTTGGCCGAGATAAATTTAATTGCTATTTTCTGTTTGTTGATGTTATCTTTTTATAAACGCCCTGAGTAATTTGTTTTTAAAATGATTGTGGTAGATAAAACTAGAGATAATGTAAAAATGACTCGACAGTTGTAGAATTCTGATTTATAACGAATCTTATCCTACCTTATTTACGGCTGGGTAGCTCAGTTGGTAGAGCAAAGGACTGAAAATCCTTGTGTCCCTGGTTCGATTCCAGGTCCAGCCACCATTTTTAGTTTTCAAACTCATTCTAAATTTTGCAGCAATCGATAGGGATTTCGTTAAGAAATCTTGACGGGGTTGAGTCAAGCCATTGGTTGTACATGCGGCGATTCATTGAATAAGTAATGTACAATTTTTTGCGTGCTCTGGTCATGCCTACATAAGCCAGGCGACGCTCTTCTTCTAAGCCTTTTGTGCCAGATTCTTCGATAGAGCGTGAATGCGGAAATATTCCTTCTTCCCATCCAGGTAAAAACACCACATCAAACTCAAGGCCTTTAGCGGCATGCAGGGTCATGATATTCACTTGTGTATCTTCGGATTTTTGATCGTTATCAGAAATTAGAGAGGTGTGTTCTAGAAATGCATTAATGTCTTGGAATTCCTCAAGTGCTTTGAATAATTCTTTGACGTTTTCCTTTCTGTTTTGCATTTCTTCAGATTTATTTTCTTCCAATAGATTTTTGTATCCTGATTCTTCAAGAATAATATTTAGGGTTTTAATATGGTGATGTTGCATGAAATCGTTGCGCCACTTTTTAATCATGGCAAGAAATTCTCCAATAGAGGTTAGGGCATTTTTTGGCAACAAATTACTTCCTGTAGCAATAAGCTGTTCAGCTGCGGATAAGAAAGAAATTCCGTTATCCATAGCAAATCTTTTAAGTTTTTGCAAAGAGGTCTTGCCAATACCGCGGGTTGGTTTATTGATAATTCTTTCAAATGCTAGGTCGTCATTAAAATTTAAAGCAAGTTTAATATAAGCGACGATATCTTTGATTTCTTGTCTTTCGTAGAATTTTAAGCTGCCAATGATTTTATAAGGAACTGCGTGGCTGACGCAGGAATCTTCTAACACACGTGTTTGGAAAGATGCGCGCACTAAAATCGCTATTTTAGTTTGTCTGCTAAATAAAGTAAGGTTTTGAATTTCAGAAGCAATAAAATCTGATTCCTCCCTATCGCGCCAAAATGATTTGATACGAATCTTTTCATCAGATTTAGTATCTGTCCAGAGAGTTTTTTGGTAGCGATTTTTGTTGTATGAAATTAAGGTGGTGGCTGCATCGAGTATATGGTTTGTGGAGCGATAATTTTGTTCCAGTTTGACAATTTTGGAATTAGGGAAATCTTGTTCAAATCTTAGAATGTTACCAACTTCTGCCCCGCGCCAACCATAGATTGATTGATCATCATCACCAACACAGCAGATATTATGGTGTTGCTGTGCTAGTATCCTGAGCCACAGATATTGGACTGCGTTTGTATCTTGATATTCGTCGACAAGAATGTATTTAAAAATATCGTGATACTTGGCAACGATTTCTGGAGATTCTCTAAAAATATCGAGGTTTTTTAAGAGTAAATCGCCAAAATCTACAACATTGTTAGATATCATGCGCTCTTGGTAGGCTTTGTAAATCTTCCTGGCTTGTGCTTCTGTGTCAGAGAAGATATCGCTATTTGACAATTTTGTTGGTGTAATTGCTTTTTCTTTCCATTGCTGAATTAAAGAGTAGATAATTTTTGGTGATATTGCTTTAGTATCCAAGTTTAACTCTTCCATAGTAAGTTTGACCATTTTTAGTTGATCATCGACGTCTAATATGGTGAAGTTGCTATTTAATTTTACTAATTCTGCATGGTTGCGTAAGATTTTTGCTGCAATAGAGTGGAAGGTGCCAAGCCAAGAGATTCTTTGATTAGCCAAAGAGAATATACGTTCTGACATTTCATTGGCTGCTTTGTTTGTAAAAGTTACGGCAAGTATTTGCCATGGTGCTGCTTTATTTTGGGCAATAATGTTAGCGATGCGATTGACAAGTACTAAGGTTTTGCCTGTACCAGCGCCTGCAAGCACTAAAAGAGGGCCATCAATATGTTGCATTGCCTCGCGCTGCTGAGGATTGTGTTTTACTAGTAGCCGCTCTTCTACTGATGGGGTTTGATATGTCATTATTTAAAATTATCTTCGTATTTTCTTATCGATGGTTTAGCCAGATGTGGTTCTATTATTTGGAAATCAAGTTTTTGTTTTTGGGCAAAGTATATAGCCTGCTCTTTTGTTTCAAAAAATAGCTTAATATTCTGAGTTGCGTCTTTGCTTCCAGGCCAGCCCATCAATGAATCGTTGTGTTTTTGTCCAACAGGATATTCTAATAACCATTTTTTGGTTTTTTTTCTTCCTGATTGCATTGCTGTTGCAGATGGCTTATAAATGGTAACTGTCATAATGATTATTGATTTCAAATTATTTATAGTTTTAATATAAAGCATAATCTTTTACAAGGTGTTAATTATGAGTGATAAAAAGAAAATAGAAGAAATGTCCTTTGAGGAGGCGATGTCAGAGTTGCAAACTATTGTTCGTAATATAGAGACTGGTAAGGATAATTTAGAAGATATCATTCGTAATTATGAACGCGGTAATGCATTAAAAGAATTTTGTGATAAAAAACTAAAAGAAGCAAAATTGCGTATAGATAAGATCGTCAAAAAGCAAGGCGGCACTCTTTCGTTAGAGCCGTTAGATGGTGAGTAATATTTAAAAGACGCGTATTTTTGCTATTTAGGAGAGTTTTTAATCAAACAACGCACAAGTAAGCATTAAGAGATGTCTGAATATTTCCAGCCGGCATGAAGCGGTGATGCAAGAAAATAAGCATACAAAATACTGTAATGCTAAATATCAATGCATTGTTGCATTAGAAACCGGGCAAAAAAAATCAGAACACCCAAAACTGCAAAACAATTTTGTGCATTAAAAAATAGAAAAGAACTCTTTAAATCAAAGCTTATTTTATAAAAAAATAAGCTTATGAATTAAAGAAATAAAGCAAAGTTAGCCGTTATTATTATATAACAGCTATATTTACTGCTGATTCTCTACCTTTTTCTGTAGTGACTTCAAAAGAGACTTTTTGATTTTCTTCGAGACCTCTAAGACCAGCTGCTTGTACTGCTGATATGTGTACGAACACATCTTTGCCACCATTGTCTGGAGCGATAAATCCATATCCTTTGGTTGGATTAAACCATTTTACTTTTCCTTTTTGCATATCTTATAATTTTCGTTAAACATAAATAATGCTTAGCATAATGCCAAACATCTAAAAAGCAGTATAGCAGGTTTTTTGTATTTGTCTAAAGATATCTGAGGAAGTTTTATCTTTAGTGTCTTTTAAGACAAGTGTGACTATCTTGTGCGGGTATAACCTCAATGCGACACATTTATGAGCACTCCACTTAGTTCCGTTAACAATGACGTTTTGCTGCACTATCGTTATCACGAGTATTCCACCAGAATGCGTGGTGATTTCTTAAACTTGATAAAGCGATGTCGTGGCGAACATTAGATTTTCATATGCTTGTCATGGTGAGTACACCTTGGTGCACGTTGCCATCTCTTTAAGGTCTAAATCGTCAAACCAAAACTAATGAGATTGCTTCGCATTCTGTTCGCAATGACGAGTGCTTTCTAAGAATTCCTTAGATTGCCGCGCTCGGTTATACCTCGCTCGCAATGATGTTTTACTGATCTACGTCATCACGAACGAAGCGTAGTGTGGTGGATCTCGTGCAGTTATAAACTATCAGTGCTATAAGCGCACAAGCTTATAGTAGATCAACGCATCAAACAATCGCTATTCTAGTCAATCTTTTTATTGGTAATGCTACGTTAATCTTTTTTTAACCTTTGTTGTGGTATCATCAAAGGGATAAATAATTAAGTGTTTGTATGCCAACACAACAAGAATTACGTAAGCAGCTTTATGATTTTATGACCACTGGTGAGTTTTCTAGCAGAGGTCACGGTATGCATGGCGGGACAGCAGTTTTTGGAGGAAAAGGAAAAGATGAAGATAAACGAAATGCACTAGCTGGAAACGTTGCAGATTCGATAGCTGGCGTATTTGAGGGGCATGCAGTGACTACAGCAGAAGCTGAAGCTATACAAGTTGCTCTTGGTAAAGAATTAAGAGGTAAAAGTAGAACGGATTTTGCTGCTGCTTTTGGGGCACCAGAAGGTGGAAAAGTAGATGAAGCTAGGCAACAAGGGTTTGTTACGGTAGTTTTGACTAATGCAGACGTTGAAGCGCCAAAAAAAGAAGTGGCGCCGCAGCAACAAAAGCCACAGGCACCAACTACAAAAGTTGAAGGGGTAGTGGAACCCAAAACTGCAGAAATAGAGGCAATGAGAAAGGCGAATGAAAGATATGCTGCAGATGCTCACGCAAGAATAGAAGAAAGAGAAAAGAGACAACAAGAGGCAGCGACAGCCAAGAGAGAAGCGTCACCTACGACCCCACCATTGGGGGTAGTAGCAGAGCAGCAAGCACCAACTCCGCCGAGACCAAGAATTTCTGTTCCTCCATTAAACATGGAGAAATTAAGAGAATTTCAGACCACAGAGGCAGAGAGAATGAGGGTTGCAGAAGCAGGGCGGCAGGCGGCAGTTTCTCCGGCTACTTTATCTCCACAGCCACAACAGGTAAAAGCTATGGAAGCTGCATCAAAAGTATTTGTGGAAAATCTTCAGCAAATGCAACAACTACAAAAAGCTGGGAAATTAGCAACAGAAGGTACAAAACACATAGAAGCTTATGCTGACCAACTTCTTGCTTCTGTAAAGGCAAAAGGATCGGATGTTAAGTATCATGATCGAATTCTTGGAGGGGCTCCAAAAGAAGTGCAGCTGGCAGTGTTAGAAGCTGTACAAACAAAACTTACCAGTGCTGGTTTAGAAGCTGCTGAATTAAATAGAATACAAGGATGGTGTGCTGCAAGAAAAGCTGCTGTAGAACAAGGAAAGGTATTTAATCCAGAAAGAAGAGCAGGAGTAGCTCAAAGTAAAGCGATGCCTTCAAGAGAAAGTGAAGAAGAATTGTTACAACGATTAGAAGAAGGTTTAAACTCTCCGGCAACGGTAACGGCGCCACCACCAGCGCCCTTATCAAGGGTGGCAGAAAAACAGCAAGAGTTGATGCCGAGCACAAGATCTGGAACGCCACGAGATCAAGCAACAATGGGTTTTGAGGAAACAAAAAGACGGCAGGTTAGAGGAAGAAGTGGAGCAGTGGCGCCACAACCAGAAGTCCGAGAAGGCGAAGAGAGTAGAAACAGAACAACTTTAACAAGCAGAGGAAGTATGAGCGAAAAACCACAATATTCAGAAGATGACAAAGCAGTGTTCAATTATAATCTTAGTGAAGGTCAGGCTGTTCATGATGCATTTGAGCACGAAAAAGCAGAGTATGCAAAACTCCCAAAAGGTAGTGCTTTCCCGGATTCTTATCGAGAAGCAAGAGCACAATATGACAAAGACTTTCAAGAGCATATGGATGCGTATGCGACACAACTCGTGCAATCAGGATTAAGTCAGGAACAAGATAGAATGCTTGCGGGCGTACCACCTGAAGTGCAAAAAGCAATCTTAGAAGCAGTGGGTAAAAAACTTGCGGCAGAGCCAGATCTACAACAACATGCTAATCTAAGAAATTGGCATGGTGAAAGAAGTGCAGCAGTAGACAATGGGGTGCAATTTGATCCGTCACGAAGAACTAATGTTGAACAACGCTTCATGGGTGCAAAAAAACAAGAAAATACACTTTATTGGGATGTTAGACAACATCAAGAGCAAGTTTTGCAAGAGAAAAAAGATGGCAATGGTGGTTTGTTAGGTAACTCAGCGCCATCACAAAAAGTCTTAGATGATGCGGGTAAGAAGTATAATGAAGCTGTCAGAGCTTCTGAGCGTGAAAAAAAGACTTTGCAAATGGAACAAGCCGCTCAAAGAAGCGTTGCAGATTCAAGTAGAGCTAGAGTAGCTGTAGATCCTGCTAAAGTAGAAGCTGGGGCTGATGCACGATTAGCAAAGGATACTAAGGCACGTAGTAGTTATGTTGATTATTTACCTAGATATGGTGAAACAAGATTGGCTGTACAAGACAGAGTAGGTGGATTGGGCTTAGTGCAAACTGCTAAAGATCGTCTTAAAAATGCACAACTACTAACTAGTTTAGCTACAATGATGCAGCAAGATGCTGGTGCAATGTCTAGAGATTTTGCTACAAAAAAAACTCATTTGTTAGGAGAAGAAGATAAGGTTGGTATTAGAGGTCGTATAGCAGCTGTGCAGCCGGAAGCTATGCGTGAAAATGTTAGGGCTAAAGTTGTACAAGATATTTTAAAAGCTGGTAATCCACCTTTTTTCCAAGGCATGGATCAAAAACAAAGAAAAACTTTCTATGATGCCGTAGAAAAACAAACTACTCAAGAGCTTGATCAATTAAAACAAGCTCATAAAGAGTTAAATGCTGGATCTCTGTTGCAAACAGATGCTGTGACTAAAATGGAAAAAGCTCATAAAGAGATGATTACAATCAGAGATAAGGATTTACAAAAACTCAAGGTTAAAGCTAGAGATTTAGAACATCACAATGAAGCTATCGCAGCAAAAGATGCTGCTATGGAAAAAGCTAACAAAGCTGGAGGTTTAGCTAACTTAGCACCTGCAGAACAAGTAAAACTTGTGGTAGCTGTAGGTAAGTGTGCAGCTTTAGGGTTATACGACAAAGAAAATGAGAAAAAATTTCAAGAAGCTCTAGGCGTTCTACCACCTGCTGAAAAAGCTAATTTATTGAAATTTAAACAAAAATGTGATCTAAATAAGGAAGTTGGGAAGAGTTTAGAGCAACAAGAGGCGTTACAAAAGCAATATGACGGCGCTAAGCAAAAAAAGCAAGATACGACTGATATTGAACATAGTATGTCTCAAAATAAAGCTGCGTATGGAGAAACATTAAACAAATTAGGAAAACTGCTGGCAGAAGAGCATGAAGCCACCACAAAAGCTGTTGAGCAGCAAAAAGAGTCTGTGACTGTTAGTGGTAAGTTTCAGAGATGGTTTAATGATAATGTGAAAAGCGGAACTTTTGCAGAAGGAGAAAAAGTTTTAAATGCTAGAAAACTAAAAGATCTTGAAACGCAACAGGTTCAGTTAAATACAGAATTTGCTAAAGTAACAAAAATGGCAGATCAACATAGAACAACTTATCTTGATGCCAAAAATGATTATGAAAAGGCTGCAACAAAGGTTGAGCAACAATTACAAACTGCAGAAACAGCTACGGAGCAATATAAACAAGCTGGGAAGACTCTGGAACTTGATAGATCAGGTAAATCTACGCAATTAGTAGAAGCTATGCATGTAATGGGTGAAGTTGATGCAGGAAAAAAAGCAGTGTTAGAAAGAGCAGGCCATGGTCAAAGCCAAGGCTTAGTGGGAAATGTGGATCCGGCATCTTTATTGGACGGTGCAACAAAAGGTACAAAAGCACCACCAAAAGCAGAGCCTAAACCAGAACCTGCTCGTACATCTAAAGTACAACAAAGAGGCGGCGCTAACGTTAGGTGGTGACAAAATGTTCGTTGTGTATTGTTCTTGCTAGGTCGTTCTAAGCGGTACAACATTCTAGCGCGGTAGGATAATTTGATGTGGCGGTTTTTAATGTTATAAGACCGCCATATCTATTTCAAACACTCGTGATTACTATAGTAGCAAAATAAGAACTCGTCATTGCGAGGAGCGTTAGCGACGTGGCAATCTCAGGAGTTCTGGCACCAACGGTTTATCCTTTTAGGAGATCACCACGCATTCTTTCGAATGCTCGTGATGACGATAGCTCTGTCCTAAAGTTTTATACGATGACGAAAATACTGAAAAAAACGTCCTCGTGAACGGCACGAAGTGGAGTGTGACGATCTCATGAATTTGTAGTACTTGATGGTTTATAGCGTTATAAGCTTTGCTATGTTTTTATTCTATTCTATATTTTGTAACGTTATAAACTAAATTTTTATCACGTTTTCCAGTAGCAACTACTTGCACTGTTAATCTATCTTCAAAAACTCTATAAACTAACCTGTATCCTACTGTCCTAAGTTTTATTTTATATGTATCTTTAAATCCAGAAAGCTTATCTTTTGGAATAATAGGATTTTTTAATCTTTCAAGCAATTTCTTTTTAAAATCATTTCTTATCGATGGAGCAAGCTTATCCCACTCTTTTTTAGCTGATTCTAAAAATGTCAATTTATAAATCATTGATATCAATGTCTATTTCTTTTTCATTTGTTCTCATGTTAATTATACTAGCTAATTCTTCATCCTCTAATTTTTCTATTATTGCTTCATACATTGCCGGAGTAATACAATAACAAACAGGTTGATTGCGATTTAATATCGCTATTGGCTTACCTTTTGCTTGATTAAGCACTTGCATAGGATGCTTCTTTAATTCTGAAATGCTAGCTATTATATCTGATAAAATAAAATATGTCATAGTTACCTTGTATTTATAATGTTATTTGTACTTATAATAGTACATTTAAAAGTGCTATTCAAGTCTTTTTCATTAAGAAGAAATTAATGAGTTGCCATGAAGATTACCTAAAACCAGTCATTGCGAGGAGCGTTAGCGACGTGGCAATCTCAGGAGTTCTGGCACCAACGGTTTATCCTTTTAGGAGATCACCACGCATTCTTTCGAATGCTCGTGATGACGAATTATTCTTGCAAAAATAAAAGTATCTTTTATAATATCTAAAGACAAGATTAATCTTTGATACTATTTATGAATATAAAAACTAGATATATTAGACAAGAATTATTAAATTGTTTGAATTCTTCTCCGGTGGTGTTCTTGAATGGTCCTAGGCAAGCTGGGAAAAGCACTTTAGTACAAGATCTTGCTAAGACGGAGATACAAGCTGAATATGTTACTTTTGATAGTAATGTGCAAATGATGGCAGCGGTCAATTCTCCAGAGTCATATCTTAGGGAACGTAAAAAATCTTTAATTATAGATGAAGTGCAACTTGTGCCTGAGATATTCCGTGCCTTAAAAATAGTGGTCGATGAGTTGCGCTATCAATCAAAAACAAGGGTAGTTGGTAAGTTTTTACTGACTGGCTCTGCCAATATTTTAGCTTTACCTAACTTATCAGATTCTTTGGTAGGGCGTATGCAAGTGATAACCTTATATCCATTTTCTGGAGCAGAGGCCCTAGGAACAAAAAATTTATTCTTAGATTCATTATTTAATCTCAACTTCTATGTTGATAATCAAAATGTAAGTTTGAATGATGTAATATCTGCAGCTACATTTCCTGAGGTATCTACAACATCATCTAAGCATTATAATCATTGGTTTGATAGTTATATTACTACCTTATTGCAAAGAGATGTCAGAGCCCTGGCAGAAATAGATAAATTAAGGGTTATGCCTAATTTATTAAGATTACTGGCAAATAGAGCTGGTTGTCTATTAAATAATGCTGATCTTGCTAGAGATGCTGGCTTGAATGCAGTGACTTTCAATAATTATAAAACATTATTAAAAATGTTATTTTTGGTGATTGAAATTCCGCCATGGTATCGTAATATAGGCAAAAGATTGGTCAAATCTTCAAAAGCTTATTTGGTAGACAGTCTAATGTTATGTCATTTATTAGCATATGATATAGATACACTTAAACAAACTAGACCAGAGATATTTGGTCATGTCATAGAGAATTTCGTTGCAACTGAAATAGTCAAACAAATCAGTATAGTAAATAAAGGTTTAAAATTATATCATTTTAGAACTAGTGATAATAAAGAAGTAGATTTTGTCATTGAAAAGCCTGATGGTAAGTTGGTGGGTATTGAGGTCAAAAATAGAGAAAGTGTGAATCATAAAGATTTTGAAGGATTAAGCGCGCTAAAAACAGCAACAAAAACTGATTTTGTATGTGGAGTAATTTTATATAGAGGCAAGGATATAGTGCCATTTGGGGAAGGGTTATGGGCGATTCCGATATCTGCCATTTGGAGTTGAGTCTTTTTATGCTTTGTGCGGTAGTGTACTCACTGTCACAACAGCATTACACGCAATGCCTTCTTCTCGGCCAGTGAAGCCCATGCCTTCGGTTGTCGTTGCTTTGATGTTGATATTCTCTTGGTCAATTTCCAGTATTGCAGCCAAAGTTTCTCGCATTTGCTCTCTATATTTACCTATTCTCGGGGTTTCGGCAATTATTGTAATATCGACATTATTAATTACGGCATTTTTTTCTTTTAATAACCCACAGACAAACTTGACAAATTGGTCAGAGGCAGCGTTTTTCCATTTGTTATCTGATGGTGGGAAATGCTGGCCGATATCTCCGGCACCGATTGTGCCAAGTAAGGCATCTGTTAGTGCATGTAGAGCAACGTCACCATCAGAATGAGCAATAATCTCGTATTGACATGGTACGGCAATGCCACATAACATAATTGTATTATCTGCTTTTGTCGTTGTTTGGAATCTATGAGCATCAAAACCTGAGCCCACTTTTATGAGATTGCCACGTCGCTTTGCTCCTCGCAATGACGTTATTTTCTTAGCTAATTCATAATCTTCTTTTGTAGTAATCTTAAAGTTTGACATTAAACCTTCAATAAATTCTATATCAGTAATATTTGCTAGTTCTAGTAAGGCGATATCATCGGTGATTCTTATCTGGTTTTTGTCATGTAGCTCTTTTATTATTGGATATCTAAAAGCCTGTGGAGTTTGTGTTGCATAAATGTTTTCACGTGAAACAATTTTGTTGGCATCCTTAGTAATATAACGGATTGTATCAGCAAGTGGAGTGACAAGAGCAGCAGCAATTTTGGTATCTAGTGTTCTTAGTAGCTTGCTAATATATTCTGGCTCTAGAAATATTCTCGCAGCGTCATGTATTAACACTTTTTGTGGCTTATATTGTTTTATGGATTCCAGTCCTAGACATACGCTATCTTGGCGCTCTTTGCCACCAGATGTTGGCGGTAAAAGCTTAGCATGAGGTTTTATATGTTGATCGTACAAATCTTGTTGCTCTGGTGATATTACGACAATAACAGCGTCTATTTCAGGATGAGCTAAAAACTTATTGATGGATATTTCTAATAAGGTTTGGCCATTAATCTTGAGATATTGTTTTGGCAGGTCAGCCGAAAGTCTTGTGCCTTGGCCGGCGGCGACTATTATCGCAATATTGTTTAGAGTTTTAGTCATTTTTTACTAATGATTTTTGCATTGTTGATTGTTAGAATTCTATCAACGTTTTTGACTATTTCTAAATTATGAGTCACGATAATCAAGCTTGTTTGCATCTTACGACTAGTCTCGATTAAAAGATTAATCACTTTCTTGGCGTTTTCTTGGTCTAAATTACCAGTTGGCTCATCGGCTAAAACAAGAGATGGCTTATGAATCAAACTTCTTGCTATAGCAACCCTCTGTTGTTCCCCGCCTGATAGCTGACTAGGATAATGATTCACACGCTGCTCTAACCCTAAAATACTTAATATTTCCGTTGCTTGTGCTTTTGCTGTTTTTCTTGAGATATTTGCTATCAGCAAAGGCATCATGCAGTTTTCTATGGCCGTAAAATCACTCAGAAGATTATAGGCTTGATAAATAAAACCAAGATTCTCTAATCGACATTTAGTTTTGATACTATCGCTCTTGTCGTTATAATTAATATTATTGATTATGATCTGTCCATGATCTGGTCGATCTAATAAGCCAAGGATTTGTAATAAGGTTGTTTTGCCACAGCCAGATGGACCTACTAAAGCAATCACTTCACCTTTTTTGACCGATAATGAAATATCTTCCAGAACGCAAATGTTGATTTTTCCTTGTTTAAAGGTTTTTGTCAGATTATCAACTTTTAATATTACAGACTTAGTCATTTTTTAGCCCCTCAACAGGTAATGTTTTTCCTGCTTTATAAGAAGGGTATATAGTCGCCAGAAAAGATATCGTCATAGAAATAAAAGCTATTCGTCCAGTATCGGTTAAAGATACTTTTGAAGGCAGTAGATCTAGATAATAAACTAATGGATCAAAAAGATTTGTACCTGTTATATGAGATAAAAATTCTTTAATCTCGTTAATATTAAATGCCACAAGCAATCCAAGGCCAATGCCTAATTTTGTGCCAATGAAACCTAAAGTCATGCCAGCAATTAGAAAAATTCTAGTTACGGAAGCATTTTGTAAACCGATAGTCTTTAGGATCGCTATTTCTCTTGTTTTGTCTGTAACTAACATCGTTAAGCTTGATATGATATTAAAAGCAGCAACTATTATAATGAAAGTTAAAATGATAAACATTACTACGCGTTCAGTTTCTAAAGCTTTTAAAATTGTTTGATTTGCATCTTTCCAATTTGAAACCAAATATTGGTAACCAAGGGTTTTATTAATTACATTTGTCGTTTTTTCTAGATTGACACCTGGTTGTAGAAAAACCTCTATTTTATTTACGGCATTTGCTGAATTAAACAAAACCTGAGCGACATCTAAAGGAATAATTGCGTATATATTGTCATATTCACTCATGCCACTTTTGAACAAATGTGTTACCGGTAACTTTTTTACTTTTGGCATTAGGCCTATGACTGTGGAGTCAAAATGTAATGACATAATTTTTAGTGGTTGTCCAACATGCACACCAAGATGCTGTCCTGCATTATATCCTAAAGCAATACCATTGAGGTTTTTCTTTTTATTTTTAATATCTAGTGCTGGGTAGTTCTTTATTAATTTCATCGGAATTGCCTTAATAAAAATTCCCATGGATTCATTGTGTTGATTGATTATCAATGCTTGTTCATTAATGAGTGGTATAGCCATCTTTACTTCTGCTAGCCCAGATAATTCAGATGTTATCTTTTTGTATTCTGTGATTTTAACTGTTGGCGAAGTGATCGTTATGTCGCTATTAAAACCTTTTAGCTTGTTAGATAATTCTTCTCTATAACCATTCATAACAGCTATTACTACTACTAATGCTGCTACCCCAATCATAATACCAAGGAATGATAGAATCGCTGTGATAGAAATAAATGTTTCTTTCTTTTTAGCTTGTAAATATCTTAATGCTATAGAAAATTCAAGCGCGATATTCATGCGGTGTAATGCTCTTTTATAAGTGTTACAATGTTATCAATATCAATCTCAGTTGAGGTATTGTTAGCTCTAATTTTTAGCTCAACCTTTTGCTTTGCTAATGCTCTAGGTCCAATAATGATTTGTAAAGGAATCCCCATTAAATCGTGTGATGAAAATTTTTGTCCAGGGCTATTTTGTGTGTCGTCATATAAAACGTCGATGCCCATATTTTCTAAATGAGCGTACAAAGCATCACATGTTTTGATACAGTTTTCATCTTTTGTACCAACATTCACTAAAGAGACATGGAACGGAGTTACTGATTTTGGCCAGATAATCCCTTTTTCATCATGAGATGCTTCAATAATTGCCGCAGCTAATCTTGAGATGCCAATGCCGTATGAACCACAATATGGTTGTATTAGCTTGCCTTGTTCGTCCATGATTTTACAATCCAGGGCTGTTGTGTATTTTGTACCAAAGCAGAAGATATGACCAACTTCGATGCTTTTATATTTTTTTAGAGCGTCTTGGGCGATGGGACAAGTATCTGCTTGAAACATATCGTCAGCTACTGCATACATATTTTTTAATTTTGTAATATCAGGAGAAGGAGCGGCAATTTCTTTTTCAATTTCTTGGTCATAAAAAATATCACTTTCTCCTGTCTTAGCTAGAATATGAAATTCATGGCTTAAATTTCCACCAATAGCACCTGTAGTTGCGCGTACAGGAATGGCGTTTAAAGACAAATTCTTGAATATTTCGATATAAGACTTAAACATGTTATCGTAAGATCTTATAGCTCTTGCTTCATCTACGTCGAAGCTATAGGCGTCTTTCATTAAAAACTCACGCCCTCTTAATAAACCAAAGCGTGGTCTGATTTCATCACGAAATTTCCATTGAATGTGATAGAAATTTTTTGGTAATTCTTTATAAGACTTAATATTGTTTTTAACAATCTCTGTGACTACCTCTTCGTTTGTTGGACCAAAGAGTAAGTCATTCTCATGCCTATCTTTAAAGCGGAGCATTTCTTGCCCGTAGTCATTATAACGGCCTGAGTCTTGCCATAATTTTGCTGGCTGTACACAAGGCATTAGAATTTCAATGGCACCAAACTTGTTCATGCCATCACGGACAATCTTCTCAATTTTTTTTAAGACTTTTAGGCCCATTGGTAGCCAAATATATAACCCTGAGTTTTGTTGCCTAATTAATCCGGAACGCAACATTAGCCTATGCGAGGCAATTTTTGCTTCAAGTGGTTCTTCTTTTAAAAGAGGAATAAAGTATTGGCTAAGCTTCATATAGGTCTTAAATTAAAACATGTTGTACTATCAAAAAATAATACAAGTGTTACTGTTTTTATCAAGACCTTTAATGAGCGGTTATATTATTTTTTCTTAGAATCTTTTGATTCTGACCCTTGCGATGATTTTTTCATATCACTCATATTATTTTGTACCTGGTCAGAATATTTTCTAAAAACTTCTGTCGCAGCTTGTGTATATAAAGCACCTAACTCTGTTGCATGCTGCATATTACGTGTAGTATTTTTATGTGAGAATTCATTTTGTTTATTCAGAATGTCTTTTGATTCTAAAGGACAGTCCCCAAGATCTTTTACTGCACTAAATACTTCTTCTATGTTGTCCTGGAAAATTTCCATTTGTTTTTTTAAAATCATCTGAGATTTTTCATTCATTAGATTTGCTAATTCAAAAAATGTTTGCATATTTTGTTGCCCTGATTTCACAGAAGAGCCTGTATCTGGCATCATTGTTTTAAAATCAAAGTTATTGTAAAAATCTGACATGTTCTTGAAATAGTCTTGAACAAAATTAGCTGTATCTTTCATAATATCCCTCTTTATTTTCGCTTGTAATTATAATTGTATGGTATTTTTTTGCAATATGCAACTCGATTAATCGGATTTTAACTATTAGTTAGTAGGATTTTATAAATCTAATGCAAAGGAGTAAACATAGGTATGAATAGAATCGCGTTGGTTACGGGTGGTACCAGAGGTATTGGAGCTGCAATTTCTAGGCTTTTTAAGCAATCAGGGTATCGAGTGATTACAAACTACAAAAGTGATGAACAGGAAGCTAAGGCGTTTAGTGACAACACAGGTATTCCAGTGATAAAATGGGATGTATCAGATTATGATGAATGTATAAAACATATTGCTGAAATAGAGAAAAAATTCCAAGGCCATGTTGAGATAGTAGTCAATAATGCTGGTATTACCAGAGATGGTATGTTTCATAAAAGCGAACCAAAACAATGGTATGATGTTATTAATACTAATTTAAACTCTTGTTATAACGTTTCACGTGCAGTAATAGAGAAAATGCGAGAAAATAAATTTGGTCGGATTATTAACATAAGTTCAATCAATGCTTTGTCTGGACAGGTTGGACAAACAAACTATACGGCTTCTAAAGCTGGAATTATAGGTTTTACTAAAGCTTTGGCTTTAGAAAGCGCTTCTAAGAATATTACTGTTAATGCTATAGCACCAGGCTATACAGATACTGAAATGGTTAGAGTTATGTCACCAGAGGTGTTAGAAAAAATCATTCAAAAAATACCCGTTGGTAGATTGGGCACCCCAGAAGAAATAGCAAGAGTAGCAGGATTCCTTGCTTCAGATGAAGCTGGCTTTATTACTGGCATCACCTTATCTGTAAATGGTGGATTATACATGCAATAAAAATATACGTTTATTATTTTACGTGTACATACTTTCCAGGAGCTTGATAAAGTGATAATTTTTGAATAGTCTCTTGAGAAATGTGTGCAGTTTCTGGACCAGAGTATTTTTTAAGAAAATTAATCCAATCATTCCACCAAGAACCAGGATGTTTTGTGGCATGTGTTACCCATGATGTTGGTGACAAGCTCATATCTTCTTTTGTCCAATAGTGATACTTGTTTTTTTGAGGGTGGTTTATCATGCCAAATACGTGCCCTGATCCAGCTAAAACAAATTTTTCCATGCCTTTGATTTTACTACATGTTTTATAAGTGCCTCGCCATGGCGCAATATGATCTTCGACTGCAGAGACAAAATAACAAGGCGTGGTAATGGAAAAAATATCTATAGGAGTGCCTGCTATATTTAGTTTATTCGGCTTAATTAAATTGTTTTGTACATACAGATTTCGCAAATAATAAGTATGTAGTTTTAGCGTTAGTCTTGTGCAGTCAGCGTTCCAGTATAATACTTCGAATGGTAGAGGTTTTTTGCCAAGTAAGTAATTGTTGACTAATACAGACCAAATCATGTCGTTAGATCTGATTAAGCTAAAAGCAATTCCCATGATTTTGCCATCAAAATATTTGTGTTCAGACATTCCTTCCTCAAGTTTTTTAATATAATCTTCGTTTAGGAATGTAGAAATGTCGCCTGAATCTCTGTAATCAAGTATTGTTGTCATTAGTGTTGCAGATACTACTTTTGACTCTTGTTTATGATGTTTTAAGTACGCCATAAGCATGCACGACAATACTCCTCCTATACAATAACCTAAAAGATTAATTTTTTTGATCTTCAGTTTTTCTTCCATAAATTTCATTGCAGCAAGAGGGCCTTCTAGTAGATAATCATCAAAGGATTTATTATTAAGGTTTATGCCTGGATTGACCCAAGATATCATGAACACAGGAAATCCATTATCTACTAGCCACTTGACCATTGATTGTTTCGGAGATAAATCGAGAATATAATATTTGTTAATCCATGGGGGGATTACTAGCAATGGATGTTGATATGTTTTTTCAGTTGTAGGGGTGTAGTAAATTAATTCTATCAGCTTATTTTTATATACGACCTCGCCTTTTGTATTTGCGACATCCACACCTAGTTTAAAGTTATGATTTCTTGCTTTATATAGGTCAAAGAGACTATAGTTTTTATCTAAATCAGTAAGGAGATTATTCATTCCCTCTAGTAAACTCTTGCCAGAATCTTTAAATATAGAGTCTAAAATTTCGGGGTTTGTATGTATAAAATTGCTAGGTGAAAGCATATTCAGCATCTGTTTTATGATAAATATCGCTTTTTCCCTTGTGTGCTTATCTATGTGCGGTACTGAGCGGAGGAACTTTTCTATATGCCGGGATGACATAAGATAAAATTGCTTAATAAAATCAAAAAACAAATTTTCTTCCCATTTTTGATAAGCAAATCTTTTATCTTTTATATCAGCTTTGTATATAGGATGTGGTTTGTGTCCTTGAGCTGATTCGATAGCGTAATGTATTAGTTTGTTGTATTCTTTTAGAAACTCTTGTTGTGTTTTGAAAAAAGGTTCTGGGTTCTTGCAAGCTTCTAGAAGTATTTTTGCTATCGGTTCATATAGTTTGAGTGGATCTATCGTGATGCTCGAGTCGTGTTGATTCAGAGATTTTAAATATACTTGTCCGAGTATTTGATAAAATTTGCTAAAAGTAGTAGTGTAATTTTTAATAAAATCATTAAAATTTAAAAAAGGATGATAAAGCATATGAAATTATTCCTTATATTTTTATGTGCCTATAAATATACGGAACAATTGTTAATATAGTTTTAATGCGACCTAGAGTTATATCTAATAATTGCAAAACCAACTCCGGCTACTATGAGAGAAGCGGGAATAATCATAATTGCAGTTTTATATGAATCTGCGCCATACATCCATATACCATTAACTATTTGTGCTGAATCTAAAGAATGAAGCATCTTTCCTATAATAGCATGGAAGAAATATCCAAACATCATGATAATCATGTTAACAATGGAAGTTGTTAGACCAACGACTCCTTCTTTAACGTAGGTTGTGGCTTTATATATAACCAATATTTGATATGAACAAAATATACCAACACAAAAGAGTAGTACAGACAGTATTATAAAGTTTAGCTTTATAAATATCAGTAATAAAAATACCGTAGCCATCAAGAAGGCGGATGATATGATTAAACCATAGTACCATCTGGTTTTATCAGCTACATAGGACATCACTGTAGCTCCGATACACATCCCCAGAAACAACAGAGATGGCAGAAGCGATGCTAAGTTTTGTTCTAAGGAATATACGGTAGATAAAAATGTTGTGCCCCAAGCGTCGGCAAATCCTTCTAGAGGCCCTACCATTAAACCTGCTAATATAGCAATGACAAATATTTTTTTATGTTCCCAAACTTTTTTTAGATCTCTTAGTAAATCTATTTCATTAGATACTACACCTTTAGCGCTTGGTAGTACTAATAAACATAAGGCTGATAAAAGTATTCCGGAATAGACAATATATTGCAGTACAAAGTCATATCCATAAACGGCAATTAAAAATCTTACTGGCTGGCTGCCATATATTGCGCCTAATAAACCAATAGTTACTCCCATACCCAGTGCCCTTGCGAACCAATTTTCAGGAAAACCTAGATGTACGACTTTAAATAACCCTAGTATTGCGGCTGATGATCCCAAGCCTATTAGTGCTCTGCCAACGCAAGCCATGATCCATGAATTTGAATACATAAGAGGCAGCACTCCTAGAGACGATAATAATATGCACATCGGGATAACGTATTTTGGTCCTTTCCTGTCTAACCATGTTCCTATAGGGATATGCATTGCTGCGTAAGTAATATAATACACCCCTGCGAATTGTCCAAAGATCTCAGCGTCAATATTAAAACGCTTCATTATTTCAGGCATTGTTATATTTGGTAAAACTCTCAATATATATTGATAAGCATAGAATAAAGATGCCAAAAACCATGATAGCCATATTGTCAATCTACTACTGTTTTTATCCATGATCTAGCCTGATTACTTGTTGTATGTTTTAAAAATAAGATGAGACTCTTTAATATGTCAAGATTTTACAAAGAGTTGAGTATAAAAATATTTTATTTTTGGCAATCAGCAAAAATATCGTTACTTTTTTTATATATTGAAGTGCTTATGTTAAATATACCCAATATAGAATGAAAAATGTTGTCATGTGAATAAGATGATTTTTGGTTAAGACATTTGAGATTTATTTTTTTGCTTAGTGATGGAGATAGCCACATCAAAAATGGAATCTCTTTTTGTTCCTTAGGTGCTATCATATAAGGGAAGCCGTGTAGATAAATATTATATTCTCCCAAAGACTCTCCATGATCAGATATATACATTACTAAAGATGGTATTGGCATAGAGTTTAGTTTAGTGATGACTTTGTAAATAGTGTAATCTGTATATAATATAGTATTATCATAAGCATTAATTAACTCTTCTTTTGAGCACTTGCTAAGGTTTGTTGTTGTGCATACTGGCTTGAATTTCTCAAATTCTTTAGGGTATCTTTTATTATACTTAGGGCCATGGCTTCCATTCTGATGCAAGACTATAACAGTGTTTTGTGTTGGAGAAATTTTTATTTGTTTTTCAAATTGGTCGACAAGAATACCATCAACACATTCTCCGGTATCACAAAATTCCTTAATGTTTAGATGTTGGGTGTTGATAGTTTTAACGTTATTACATGTTTTCTTGCAACCGCCAAAATTATTCTCAATCCAAGTGACATCAATATTTTGTTTTGATAACAGACTTGGTAAGAATTCGTATTGTTTGCTATTCTTTATAAAATGCTCTCGATCTAAATATGAAAAAATGCAAGGTAAAGAAACTGCTGTCGAAGTACCACATGAAGTGGTGTTATTAAAAACAACTAAATTTTTTATTTTTTTTAGATGTGGGTTTGTTTCTCTAGTATATCCATATAAAGAGAAATTGTGCTTTCTTGCAGCCTCACCAATAATTAATACAACAAGCATTTTATCTTGTGAATTGTTTTTTGCATCTTCGCCAATTGTGTGTGTTTTTAGATCTTGTTTAAAATACAACCGCCCAAGTTTTATGATGGAATAAAGATAATTCCTGGGGATAAGATAGCCTAAATTATCTTTATTACTTCTGATAAAAATCGAAAGTTCTTTGTAGTTGAACAAAATCATGCCTAGGCATATTATGATTAGTGATACCCCACAAACGATTCGTTGTAACACTTCTTTCCAGAAACTTTGATAAATTATTGTTGCATTTACAATGATAATATGTGGAATTAATCCAAGAACGACAATATACCCCAACAAATAAAAACTTAACAAATCTGAAGCTTCTTTTAAATCAGTATTTAATACATTTGTAATCATGTTATAATCAATGCTTATGCCGTAGTGAGAGATAAAATATGTGGCAGCGGCATTTATATATAGCAAGATAATAGAAAGAGATTTTGTAAATGGTTTTACAAAAATAATAGAATAAAAAACAATATGTAAAGTTATTAAGATTAAGGCAAATTGGATAATAAAAAAAGCATCTTGAGTTGTGCTCACACTAAAGCTTTTTATTATCTTATCCCAGAAAGTAATGTTATATAAGGCTATTGTTGCTATTGAATACAGAACAACAAAACTCAAGAAGCGCATTTTTGATTTTAACATTATTATACTATAAATAATTCGAAGAAAACATTGTAGAGCATAGCAAAGGTTAGTGGTATTAGCAAGTTGTCGTCTATTTTTAAGAGTTTACTAAATAACTCAATGATACTTGTCCCGATAGATGCTAATACTAAACTGATGAAAGACAGGTGCAGAGTTGAGTTTAAGCTCAGAGAAATTAGTGTTGCAGAAAATAAGAAAGCAGCGGAGCCTTCCAGTGTTTTGTTGCCATAGAGTTTGTACTTTCCTAGAGTCAGACCGACAATAGATGCGCATGTGTCGGATATAACTAAAATAGATAAAGCAGCTATTGTGATGTTTTTCTCAAAGACAAGAGTTGTAAGAAGTAGTCCGCATACAAAATAACTAGCGCCAGTCATGGTGTTTTTTTCTTGTGGGCGTAAAGAATGCTTTAAAAGTTGATTAAAGAGGCTGTTAAAAGTAGCTAGTCTGGATCTTAGAAATTCTATTGTTATCATTAATATACATACACTCAATGTGAGGAATAACATTTGGGATTTACTAAGATAAAAGTAGTACGCGACAGGATAAAGGATAGAAGATAGATGGATTATCTTTCTAAAAATTTCGTGTTTTGCTATATTTAAAGGCATTGTTGTGTTCTGTTTTTTCTAAATATCGTAATATAATATACATTGTTTTGTAGTTATCATAGATGTTTTCTCAATAAAAGAGGAGTAATGTTTTGGCTTAACTCTTTGAATACATTTGGTTGTTTAGTGTTCAAAACAAAAAATAAAAAAAAATGTTTTAATCATTGACAACATACATGAGCTACAATATAAATGAGAACACTGTAATCAGTGCTGTTTAAAAAAGTAAATAAATAGATACGTAAAGGTAGTAGTGCAGGAACTCGCTGTATTTATACAGCAAATTTTTTATTCAAACTTGAGAGTTTGATCCTGGCTCAGAAAGAACGCTGGCGGCATGCTTAACACATGCAAGTCGAACGGACAATTTTTAGCTTGCTAAAAGTTGTTAGTGGCAGACGGGTGAGTAACACGTAGGAATTTACCTTATAGTACGGAACAACAGTTGGAAACGACTGCTAATACCGTATACGCTCGAAAGAGGAAAGATTTATCGCTATAAGATAAGCCTGCGCTAGATTAGGTAGTTGGTGAGGTAATGGCCCACCAAGCCGATGATCTATAGCTGGTCTGAGAGGATGATCAGCCACACTGGGACTGAGACACGGCCCAGACTCCTACGGGAGGCAGCAGTGGGGAATATTGGACAATGGGCGCAAGCCTGATCCAGCAATGCCGCGTGAATGATGAAGGCCTTAGGGTTGTAAAATTCTTTCGATAGGGAAGAGAATGACGGTACCTATATAAGAAGCTCCGGCTAACTCCGTGCCAGCAGCCGCGGTAATACGGAGGGAGCTAGCGTTTTTCGGAATTACTGGGCGTAAAGAGCATGTAGGCGGCTTATTAAGTTGAAAGTGAAAGCCCAGGGCTTAACCCTGGAACTGCTTTCAAAACTGGTAAGCTAGAGGATGATAGGGGACAGTGGAATTCCTAGTGTAGAGGTGAAATTCTTAGATATTAGGAGGAACACCGGTGGCGAAGGCGACTGTCTGGATCATTACTGACGCTGAGATGCGAAAGCGTGGGGAGCAAACAGGATTAGATACCCTGGTAGTCCACGCTGTAAACGATGAGTACTAGATATCGGGATTTATTTCGGTGTCGCAGCTAACGCGTTAAGTACTCCGCCTGGGAAGTAAGGTCGCAAGATTAAAACTCAAAGGAATTGACGGGGGCCCGCACAAGCGGTGGAGCATGCGGTTTAATTCGATGCTACGCGAAAAACCTTACCAACTCTTGACATGGTGGTCGCGAGAACCAGAGATGGTTTTTTTCAGTTCGGCTGGACCACACACAGGTGTTGCATGGCTGTCGTCAGCTCGTGTCGTGAGATGTTGGGTTAAGTCCCGCAACGAGCGCAACCCTTATCCTTATTTACCAGCGAGTAATGTCGGGGACTATAAGGAAACTGCCAGTGACAAACTGGAGGAAGGTGAGGACGATGTCAAGTCATCATGGCCCTTACGAGTTGGGCTACACGCGTGCTACAATGGCGGTGACAGAGGGTCGCGAAAGAGTGATCTGGAGCAAATCCTTAAACGCCGTCTCAGTTCGGATTGCACTCTGCAACTCGAGTGCATGAAGTTGGAATCGCTAGTAATCGCAGATCAGAATGCTGCGGTGAATACGTTCACGGGCCTTGTACACACTGCCCGTCAAGCCATGGGAGTTAATTTTACTCGAAGTTAGTGAGCTAACCAGCAATGGAGGCAGCTACCTACAGTGAAGTTGATGACTGGGGTTAAGTCGTAACAAGGTAGCCGTAGGGGAACCTGCGGCTGGATTACCTCCTTTTAACGAAAAACATTCGTCACTACTACCTTTATGTGTCTATTTATTATTTTTTTATTCTTTCATAGTAATCTCAAGATTTTTTTTCAACATATAATTGCCAACAAAATTAATATAAAAGTTAATCACTAGTAGGTGGCTAATAATAAGCGTATAAATAATATGCTATTTAGGTATTTACGGTTCAGATAATCCAGATTTTACAAAACTCAAATATTAGAGGGTAATTGCAGATTATGTTCTCTGTAATTTATAGTAAAAACATTGATGAGCTGTGATAAACCATATATTCTTACAGTTGTTTTTATGAATTAATAGCTCAGAAATTGAAATTTTAAAAATATAAATCATAACAGTTATGTATAAATCGATTGTTGATGTGGCCATTATTGGTGCCGGTGCGGCAGGTTTGATGTGTGCAATAGAAGCAGGAAAACGAGGTCGTAAAGTAGTGATAATTGATTCGGCTACAAAGGTAGGAAATAAAATTATTATTTCTGGTGGTGGTCGATGTAATTTTACTAATTTAAATATTTCAGCCGCTCATTATTTATCGCAAAATGAAAAATTTATTATTTCTGCGCTTAGTAGATATAGCAATAAAGATTTTATAAAGTTAGTTGAGAGCTATAAACTTAGCTATCACGAAAAAGAATTAGGACAATTATTTTGTGATGGTAAGTCGCAGCAGATTGTTGATATGCTACTCAATGAATGCAATCAATATCAAGTTTGTTTTGCTTTAAATACTGTTGTTACAGAAGTTCGCAAAGAAGAAGATAGATATATACTCACAACTAATACTGGTCTTAAGTATAAAGCAAGCTCACTTGTGATCGCATGTGGTGGGCTATCAATACCAAAGCTTGGTGCAAGCACATTTGGTTATGAAATTGCAAGGAAGTTTGGGATTAATATCATACGTACAGAACCTGGATTAGTACCCCTTACAGTTTCAGATGACCTTGAAAAATATAAAAAATTAGCCGGTGTATCTCTAAATGTTGCTGCAAAGGCTGCTAATGTTAGTTTTCATAATGGAATGTTATTTACGCATCGGGGGGTTAGCGGCCCTGCAATTTTACAGATTTCATCTTATTTATATCGAGCACCAAAGCTCACGATCAATTTTATCCCTAATAGCATTTTAGAAGATTTTCTACATTTAAAAACAGTGCTTGAGCTCAGGAACTATTTAAGCGATATCTTGCCTAAAAGTTTTGTTAATTTTATTATGCAATATTTAGAAGAGCACAAGTATCTGTCATTTAAAAAAAATGATTTATCTAAACTATATGCATTACTTACTAAATATAGTTTTGATTATAACGGTAATGAAGGTTACGCGAAAGCAGAAGTTACGCTTGGAGGTGTTGATACAAAATGTTTATCTTCTAAAACTTTTGAATGTAATGCGGTTAAGAGTTTATATTTTATAGGTGAAGTAGTAGACGTCACTGGACATTTAGGAGGGTATAATTTCCAATGGGCGTGGAGTTCTGGTTTTTCTGCGGGCCAATATGTTTAGATCTTAATCCTCATGGAGATCACTATGTTAGTTATGTGTGGTGTGGTGCTATCTTAATGGCGATGTTGTTTGCTTTTAAGACCGTAACTTAGAATCTTGGCTTTGACTTCTAGAGCGCTTTAATCTTTCAACTTGACTTTTTGGTTGCTGATCATGACCTTTGCTGCCTCTTTTTTCTTCTAATCTCGCTACATGACCTGTAGTATGATGTGCATGGCTTGTACTATGAGCATCGACCACGCGTGCTTTGCTTAATTCTTTTGCACCAGGCTTTGCTGGAGAAGCTGGTTTTGCAGGAGTAAAAATTTTAGTAATGTTTTTTATAGAAGTACCCTTTAATACGCTATAACTAATATAACCTGTAGTTGCTACGGCAATAGTAGCACATGTGCCTATAATTGCTGCTTTCATTCCAATTGCTGCAGCTGCGGCGCCAAATAATGGTGCGGCGGCTATACCTAATACTACTAGTAGTGATAAACCAAGCACTGTTGTCATACTTCTTAACGAGACTTTCTTTAACCACATTTTTTCTTCAATCTCTTTTGTGAGTACAGGTGAACCTGGTCTTTGTCTCTCCATAAATGGCTTTTCTTGTTCTGTTTTTAAGCTATCTGTCACTGCATAAAAATTGTTTTTAATAGACCAAAAAGAAAAAAAGTTTTGTATAGATTGTGAGGTACTTAGTATGTCACCTAAAAAACCAGGGCTACCAAATTGTGTAACTTGCATGATTTTGCGATTTAACATAATAATTCCTAATCTAGGTTCTATTTGCTCCATTATAGTGCCAATCTCTAGTAATCTATCTCCGAGTTGGCTATCAAGAGATTCTTGATATTGACTCAAAACACCATCTAATTTTTTGACCCCTCTAGATACAATACTACTCATATTTTTTGGGTCATCATTAATATTAAATTCTTGTGCTGAAACAAGAGTTTTGACTAAACCAAAAGAGCTTGCAATTGTAGATATTGTTTCGATACCTAGAGTTGCACCTGTAATTCCTTCGATTGCTCCACCTGATAACATGGCACACCAAAATAATCCTCTAAGCTTAAGCTGTACATCTCGGCTTTTTAGTGCCTCATTTTTTGGATCTATAGCTGGCCAGTCGCTAGGTGCTATAGGAGAAAGTCGTTCAGGAATAGCATTGACTGCTGCCGCGCCAAGTACAGCGCCGATCCCTCCTTTGACTGCGGCACTTTTAAAAGAATCTGCTTGTGCTATTCCTAAAGCAGCCCCAGCTGTGCCACCAATAATTCGTGCTTTAGCATGTGATACAGTGCTGTATGTTGTATCCTTCATTTGTTGCCACATAGATTTTTGTGGTTTTGACTTTGTGTGTATATCTCTTTTTATTACTGGACTATGTGCAATAACATTTAATTGTATCCTTAGTTTAGAATGCTTAGCTTCTGTTTCCTTGCGCCATTGATCTATTTGAGGGTTAGCGGCTTCTATTATTTCTGCTACTGTCGTTTTACTAGTGACGGTGCTACACAAATGTTCTGTAAAACGTTTTATTCCATCTACATCTTCAGGAAATAAAGCTATATCTTGTGTTCTCTTCAAAATAGAGTCTCTTATTTCTTGTATTTCTTCAAGAGTTAGTTGATCCATTTTAGGATGGTAATTTAAAAATCCAAAAATCTTGCTTTCTAATTCTTTAGCGGTGTTTTTATGGTAGTCTACATCTCTACTAGTTCTAGTTCTTAATAATTCTGTCTTAAGATTAGCTTGAAAAGGATCTTTTGATTTTGTAATTTCACTTTCTAAGTCTTCATCATTTTTTACAATTTCTTTTGATAAATCGTGCACTCTTTTTTCAAAATCCGTCTGAGTGGATATTCTTTGCATAGAATCAGAGTTATTGAACGCATCGCCATCATCTATGTCTGGATTGTGCAAAGAATATGAAATGTCAGCTGCTTCTACAACCGGAGTATTTGTGACTGCTGTATCTTGAAATGATGCGCCAGCAAAGCGAGTATTTGCATCTATTTGACAGTCTGTGATTGATAGTCCTTGAAAATCAACAAAAGTTAAATCTTCACCTTTTAAGTTTAATTGACTCAAACCCATGGATTGAATCGGTTGATGTTCGGGAATGTTATAATGTTCACAAGTCCATTCTCGCAAGGAAATATCTCCATAGGGATGCTGTGTTTTATATTGTTTGAGATCTTTTAATGTAATTTCTACGTGCAAACCAGGCATTGATACCCCCTATAATTGTATGTATAATTGTAACTCTCTATTTGTAGAGGATACAATCAAAAAATAATAAAATATAGAGATTTAGTCACCAAAGTTGACACCAGCTTCTTTATACACTTCTTGAATTGTGCTAAAATACCCAGAAACCTTATGTTCAAATGGAGAACCATAGTGTAGTCCCCATTGGGATTTCTTAGTATCATTTGCTTGTGTAGATTTGATTGAGAAGAACACTTCTTGACCGTTGCTACACTGTATTAAATAGCTTGCTCCAATAAATTCTTCATTGATTTTGTCTATAGGATTGTCAAGCAATGTATTGAACTTCTCGGTATTTGCAATGTATTCTCTCATTCCTGGTATTGCATCAAGGTTATCAGTTTTTTGATAAGTAGCATATAATAGCCCTTTGTTTTGTAACAATTCTTTTAGTGATACCGCCCTTGCTGATACTGTTTCTAAACGCACAGGGTCCCTAATAATGTCTAGTGCAACAAGTTGCGTTATATTATCATCTTGGATACGTAAAGGTGTTGGGGGCAAAGGAGAATAGATCACAACAGTTACTTTTTCTGCTAAACCACTTTTTAACATTGATGATATTACAGATTCAACAATGAATTGCATCCCTACAAACTTAGGTCGAACTTTTTGATCAGAATCTTTTTCTGTAATATATCTATCTTGTTTAAGTTTTTTCCATAATTTGCTTATATCACTAACGTTGTTCGCTTTGACTATTTCCTCAATGAGATTGTCTGAACACAAAGGAATGTTCTGATTGGAAATATCGCAGGCGTTAACAAAGAATGCAGCAAGCAATATAAAGATTAGTTTATTTATTTTTTGAATATTCATGCTAATATACGTAATATTTTATACTATGATCATTACTAATATATAACGTTATCAAAAAAATACAAAGCAATAATGGGAAAAAAATATCAATATATTTGTCAGAAATGTGGTGCTGCACATTCTAAATGGAGTGGGCAATGTTCAGATTGTGGTGCATGGAATAGCATAGAAATGGAATCTGCTGAAGGTGGTAGCTTTTACATTGACAATAGTGGGCAATCACAAAAAATAGAAAGTTTAGCTGGAGAAATTACTGTTCAGTCTCGTATGACTTCTGATATTGCTGAATTTGATCGTGTTCTAGGTGGTGGCATAGTTTATGGTTCTGCTGTTTTAATAGGTGGAGACCCAGGAATAGGGAAATCGACGTTATTATTGCAGCTTATTAGCAAAATGACGGCTGAGAAAAGAGCGCAATGTCTATATGTTAGTGGCGAGGAATCTGTAAATCAGATGCGTCTTCATGCCAAAAGACTTACCTTAAGTGAGGTGCCAGTTCAGGTGTTATCCCATACTAACATTAATGATATAATAACAACCATAAAATCTATTAGCAATTTAGAGTTGGTTATTATTGATTCAATACAAACAATGTTTTTGCCTACTATTCCATCTGCACCAGGCACGGTATCTCAAGTTAGATCAAGTGCTTATGAGTTAATTACAATGGCAAAGCAACGCAATGTTGCAGTTTTAATTGTGGGGCATGTCACAAAAGATGGTCAGATAGCTGGACCTAAGGTGCTCGAGCATATGGTTGATGGTGTATTATATTTTGAAGGTGAAAAAAATAGTAATTATCGGATTTTACGCTCTGTTAAAAACAGATTTGGGAATGTAAATGAGATAGGTGTGTTTGAAATGTCTGAGTCTGGTTTAGTTGAAATAGCAAATCCATCGCTATTCTTTTTATCTGAACGTCAAAAAAATGTTAGCGGTTCTGCAATTTTTGCTGGGATAGAAGGGAGTAGACCAATTTTGGTTGAAATACAATCTTTGGTAGCGCCATCTAATATGGTCTCGCCTAGACGTGCTGTAGTTGGTTGGGATTTAAACAGATTATCTATGATGATAGCGGTGTTATCGACAAAATATGGATTACATTTAGCTAACTATGAGGTTTATCTAAATGTGGTGGGTGGATTAAAAATAATAGATACTGCTGCGGATCTTGCGGTGATTAGTTCTTTGATCTCGGCATTAAAAAATAAACCTCTAGATAGCAATACAATTTTTATTGGAGAAGTAGGACTGTCAGGAGAAATAAGAAAAGTTAGTAATATAGAGGCTCGCTTAAAAGAATCAGCAAAGCTTGGCTTTAAAAAAGCAGTGATTCCTCCGGGAGTGAAGTTAACAAAATCTAATTTTGGTATTCAGATAGAACAAATAAACCATATTAGAGAGATAGAAAATTTTTTTGCAGGTGGAAGTGTTTAGTCTTGGTAGTAGAAAAAAAACAAAGGTAAAAACCGCAAAGGGTAGGAAATTATCTTCAACAAGATGGTTGCAGAGACACTTAAATGATCCTTACGTTGTAAAAGCTCAGATCGATCAATATCGCTCAAGAGCAGCATATAAACTATTAGAAATAGACGAAAAGTATAAGTTGTTAAGAAAAGATAGTGTTGTTGTTGACTTGGGCGCTGCTCCAGGTAGCTGGTCTCAAATAGTGATAGAAAAAAAAGCTTCTAAAGTTATAGCGGTTGATTTATTGGATATGAATCTTATTGAGGGAGTTGATGTAATTAAAGGTGACTTTACTTCAGATCAAATAATAAATGACATAGTAAGTTTATTAGGCGATAAGAAGATAGATCTTCTTTTATCTGATATGTCTCCTAATATTTCAGGCAATAAAAATGTGGATCATCTCAAGATGATTAATCTTGCTGAAATGGTAATGGAGTTTGCAAGAACATATATAAGATCTGGTGGTAATATTGTGATTAAAATATTTCAAGGTTCCGACCTAGAGCCATTTGTAAAATATGTGCAAGAAATTTTTGCCACTAAGGTACGATACTTTAAACCAGATTCTAGTCGTAAAGAATCTTCAGAAATGTATCTAATTATTCCAAATATACGTTTAAAGTAAATCTCTCAAAAGAACTATTAATCTGCAAAACGTAAGATAAAACAGTGCTATTTAATGGTATAATAGTATATATAAGTATATAGAGTGGAATTTAATGTTGAGATACACTACATATAGTAATGTACCGCAAGTTATTAAAAAGATTAGTTTTGGTAGTGCATCTTTCTACACAGTGTTTTCTAACGGATATAGAGCGTTATTAGAGTGTCAAAAGCGATATCAAGACAAAAATGTGTATAAATCGCCACAAGAAAGAGATATAAAAAAATCTATACCGATAGAGTATATAAAAGTTATAAATATTGCTGCTTAAACAGAGAGCCTGATATTAGGATAGATCCTCTGAAATAGTGCGCAGTATTGTAGAGTTCTGGAATCAAGCTGAGGAGTTTGGTTCTAGAGGAGTAAAATAATGTTACAACCTGATAACAAGAAATTTGTAAGCAAGATAATGAAATTGAGATACGGTATTTTTAGTGTCATATTTTGTGGAGCAATATCACTGTCTGATTCTTATGCTGATGGCTTTTATGTGGCTGATTTAGAAAGAGAATATTATGAAGAATATGTTCCTGCCCCACCACCGCGTCCTAGAGCCAGAAAAGTTTACGTTTATAGAGAACCTCCTCGTCCAAGGCCGCAAAAAGTTTATGTCTATAGAGAACCGCCGCGCCCAAAACCTAAAAAAGTTTATGTGTATGAAGATAATCCTGTTCCTGTAACTAGAAGACCTGAAAGACAATATTGGATTCCAGGCTTCTTTTCACAAAATAATTTTCTGATGTTTAAATTGGGCGGGTTTAAAATTAATGGTTTTGGTGGCAATTCAGAGATAAAAAATTCAGTACAATCATATACTTTTGGTTTAGGAGTGGGGCACACTTTTAATGACTATGTAAATGGTAGTTTAGAGTTAGATATATTTTCAAAGGTGCAGGGAGAGGAGTTTAATAAAGATCAAAACGCACTTCGTAAATGGGATTTGTCTAGCAACATGCTTACTGCTAATGCAGCAATTTCTCTCTTTCCCGGTCAGCCTGTGGATTTTTATCTAAAAGTTGGTTTGGGGATGTCTAACAATAAGTCCGGGATATATACTTGGACTAGCGGTACTACAAAATATTATTATTCTGGTGCTGATAACTATAGTTTTGCTTGGAAAAGTGGTTTTGGGATGAAGGTCAATACATTACCTGATCTAGATACTGGTTTAGAATATATGTTTACTAACAGAGGCTCATTTAAAACAGGTAACAATAAAAGAATTGGGAATACCGAAACAATTGCTGAACCGAAAGAAGCAAAGTTTAATGATCATATGATTAGTGTTGTGGTTTCGAAAAAGTTTTCTTAATTTCATAACAAGAGAGAACAAATTTTTAATTGTTTTTTAACCTTGATATGTTGTTATTAATGTTCATAGCAAATATGATAATAAGGGGATATAATGGCATATTCAGTAGCACACCAAGAAGAATGTTTACGTAATGCTATAAACAATAAAATATCATATCCTGAAAGTCAGGAAGTGGCACATATATATGTTGATGAATACATACAGAAAATAGCTACAGACGCAAATTTTGAAATCATGGCTGATCATTTAATCTCGATGCAGTTTCTTACTCGCTATGATATTTTGTTGTGTAGCCCGAGCTCGGGCTCTAGTGATGATGTATCTTTTCTTGGAGAAGGCATGTTCTGTGAGTGTGATCAGTATAAGAATGTAGAGTCTACACCCATAGCTCAAGGATCAAAGAATGTAACAAAATTTCAGATGGCATTATGGAAATGTGAATTAGCAGGGTTGTCTGTTTCATCAGATAAATATTATACTCCCGACGGTACTTCAGAAAGTTGTGTTTTTGTACCACCAGAGTATCGATATATAGCTTGTTTTGATGCTCTTATGGGTACAGTAACTCAATGTGAGTAGGTAAGTAATTTTATGGCAACTTTTGTTTTTAGACAATGTATAAAACTTTCTGATGGTTCATATTCTCAGAAAACAAAAGCTATAGCATATACTAAGTCTGTTAATGGCAATAAAAGCTTATTTGTTTATGATGACTTTTTGGAACAATACTTACTTTGTATCAATTCTTATTATCAATTAGAAAGGTTTGAAGATTATTATCATACTCCTACCAATGACATAAAAGACTGTAATATCTTACCTGAGCCTTTAATGCATTCAGCGTGTTTATCAGCATTATGTGGTATAAATTTTGGTAATACTCAATGTTATTGGACATCTGCCCCTTAAAATACAAAAGGCAACTATTGTTGTCGCCTTTTGTATCATGTTAAGGTGTGTTATGTGATCAACTTTCATCTGAATTAACAGTATAAGATACTGCTGTCATTATTGTACCTAAACATTTAGCGAAAGCATCGCCAGGTGATGATAAAGGCAAACATGTTCCGCCATCACCTTCTGGTGCATATCCAGGTCCAGTGGATAAAGAAAATTTTGCACATTCAACCCACTTTAATAACACTGATTCAAGTGTGTCTGTGGGACGAGAGATGTCTAAAGCTGCATTTAATGTCTCTCCATTACTACATCCGTAAAAGTTATCGGTAGTTGCTACGTTAATATTTGCGAATTCACTAGTATCAATTAATGAATTAATAGCTCCAACTAAGCTTGTTTTAACAGGAGTTGTTAATGTTCCAGTCCCTATAGCTGCAGCGATACTTGTTGCTGCTGTGGATCCATCTAATTTTATTGTTGAGATATCACCGATACCATTAATAGCATTAACTAAACTAGCTTTGTTTGCCGTCTCTAAAGGATCATATCCGATTGTTTGTGCGATTGGATACGAACTTGTTCCGTCTAGTTTTACTGAGCTTATAGCCCCAATATCAGTGACGTGGAATATATCTCCTAGAACTCTCCATGTAGTGCTAGTAAAATTAGTTGTATCGACTGATAATAAGGAAGTTCTTAAAGTTTGTAGGTCGTTATTACCAAGAGCAGGTTTGCCCACATAAAATGTTAATGGATACAATGAACCTGATAATGCCAGATCTGCTGATGGAAGTAGGTATAATCTTGCTTTAATTGCTTCGCGAACTTCTTCATATAGTGTGATTGCCATAATGCCCTCTTTTGTTAAGTTTTAGGAATAGGATCATCTAAATTAGCAAAGATGATTAATTAAATTAGACCATGTTAAAGTTAAAAAGTAATTAACAAGAGATCATTTGTAAAAAATTAATTAATGCTTTTAGGGCGTGAATCATGATGACGATGTGGAAACTTCGTTGCTGTAGATGCGGAAATAAGAATCCGTCATTGTGAGAGAGGTGTTGCCGAGCGTGGCAATCTCGAGAATGTTTAGTAAAGGCCTGTCATCGCTAACGGAACGAAGCGTAGTGTGGCGATCTCATGAGTTTATGGTATTGAAGGTTTATTCTTGAGGAGATGGCCACGTGCATAAATGCACTCGCCATGACGGTAGTGCGGCACTATAAATAGTAGTCGAAGTTTTTATCCAAGACTCGTCATTGCGAGGAGCATCAGCGACGCGGCAATCTCATGAGTTTATCTTAGAAAACAAAAAAGGTAGCTAAAAAGCTACCTTTGTTTGTAAATAGTAAGTATTATTAAGAATATTCTGCAACAGTCATGATTGAGCCAATACAGTAAGCTAAGGCATCGCCTCGGCTTGTTATATCAGTACACTCACCACCGCTGACAGTAGCGCGACCAAGATCATTTGTACTTGCAGAATATTTTATACATTGTGCAACCTTGTCGTATAACTCGGCTTCTGTTGTGCCAGTTGGTAAGCTAATGGTAGCATCTTGCAAACCACTTGTACAGCCATAGAATCCAGTTAAACCAGTGGTAATGATATTATCGCTTCTGGTTGCAATCGCATTTAGTGCATCAACTAAACTGGTTTTATCTGAAGCAGTTAAAGAAGCTGTACCAATTGTTGAAGCAAAGTCAGTTTCAACAGTTGAATCACCATTAATATCAAGAGTACCAACATTACCTGCGGTATTAATCGCTGCCGCTAAGCTGGTTTTAACTGAAGTAGTTAAAGCATCAGTACCAATTGTGCCCGCAATTGTTTTATATGTCGATCCATCTAAAGATACTTCGTCTATATTACCAATATCAAGTGCTAAGATTATATTGATCAACGCTCTCCACTCAGAGGTAGTAAGATCAGATTTTTCTAAGAGTAGCACGGCTGATCTAATATCATAAGTACTTACATCAAGTACATAATGATCGTCCTGTATAAGCAAAGCTTTAGTATTAAAGTCTGATCTTGCGGTATTTAGTGAAGTTATCAGTGGAGTAGCAAGAGTGGTACTGCCATCAACAGTTAATGTGGCTGCAGCCGCTAAATAAGTTTGTAACTTCTCAAATGCCTCAGGGAATAAAGTAATGTCATTATAATGATCTTTTTCAAAAAACGTTGATTGAACACTTGCGTCTAGAGCAATAGAAGGGTTGGTTGCTTCTAGGTCAGCTGCACCTCCTGTAGCATATGTTGTAGCTGGAAAAGTATCATACACCCCTGCTGCTCCATCTGTGTAAGCGGCCACATCATTCGTATCAATGCCTGAAAAAGTATTTAGTGCAGTTAGAATATTTTGAAGTTGCACAGCTTTAGCATTTAATTGTGTGGCTTGTGGTGCCGTTGGCTCTGTGCTTGCTCCAATTGTTGTAAATAAAGTATTAAAATCAGCTAAGGCATCCTGATATAAAGCCTTATATATATAGGATACGGCATTTCTGTATATATAGTCAAATAAACTCTGAGATGAAGATGCTGTATGTACCACGCCATGTAAAGCAGTGGTAGGATTGGTACCTGGTAACGTAGATGATGATGAAAAAGCAGCAATATCATTGAAAGTTTTATAAGCACCTGTGCCATCGGTATCTTTATATGCTGCTAAATCTCCGTTTTGATATTTTAGCGTTGTTTCAATGCTATCTAATGTTCTCAAAAGATCGGCTTTTAATTGATTTAGTTGAGCAGCTTGGTCTGCAGTTGGAGTGTTGCCTGCTCCTACAGTAGTAAATAGAGCGTCAAATGCTGTTTTTACAGCAGAGTATTGAGCAAGCCAGTTAGTTTTAACAAAAGTTTTTATGTCATCTGCATTAGCAACTACTAGGTCAAGATCTGTTTCATCATGAGAAGTTAATAATGCCGTAGATTGAGCGATACTTACAGGAGTGGTTAGAAGAGTAGTACCTGCTGTAGTATATGTGTCATAGGTATTGTCAAATAAGAATGTTCTAAAAAGATCACCTCCAGATGCTTTGGTGTTGCCAAACAAGTATTCACCGGATTTTATAAGTTTTGAAAGCTCTCTGTGATAATTAATTACTGCCATAATATCCTCTTTATTAAGTTTTAGGAATGCGACCATCTAATTAAAGATGGATGATTAATTAAATTAGAACATTTGAAAGTTAAGAAGTAATTAACAAAACCTAGTTTATAAAAAAATAATTAATTGATTATTTTTGAGGGTATTATTCATCAAGATGTGCCACAAACTCATGAGGTCGCCACACTCCACGTTGTTCCGTTTGCGATGACAGGCATTTTACTAGACACTCATGAGATTGCGACGTTGCTGATGCTCCTCGCAATGACGTATATGAGGTTTTGCATTGGTTTGCAAAGACGTTAGGGGTAGTCAATATATTGATTACATAATTCCAACAAACATTTTGTAATGTTTTCAATATCATTTGCTCTTAAAATAGCACCTGATAGGGCAATTCCATCTACATCTGTTTCAAACACATCTCGAACGTTACTAGGCGTAATGCCACCAATTGCAAGTATAGGATGTTCCGAGAAAGCTACCATTTCTTGTAAACCAGCAAGCCCCATAACTTGTGCATGAGGGTTGGAAGTGCATGCAAACACTCCATTTGCGGCTACAGCATCTACAGGCAAATGATTGGCACGATGTAATTCTGATATTGCATTTACTGATAAACCAATAAAAGTTTCTGGTCCCAATATTGACCTTGCCACTGGTATGGCCATATCTTGTTTGCCAAGCCAAACACCAGCTTGCAAACCTTCTTGATTTAAGTGATACGCCATATGGACATGATCATTAATGACAAACCTAATTTTGGCTTGTTTGCATAACTCTGCTAGTGTTTTTGCTTCTGTATAACATTCTCTTCCGGGACGACAGCGGTATTGTATACAATCTACTCCAGATTTTATTGCTAATTCTACTTTATGAATTAAATCTGTATAAGGAATGCAGCAATTTGTGAGCAACTGAAATCTAGGTACTTTTCTCTTCATTGTTTTGATGATTAATAATTATAATACTGCCAGAAGTGTTGCACAGGGCCATGACCATGGCCAATTTGATGATCTTTCGCTGCATATATTGCACCTGTAATAAAGTCTTTAGCTAGTCTTGTCGCTTCATCTATTGTTTTGCTTTGGCCAAGAAATGCTGTAATTGCCGAAGCCAAGCTACAACCTGTTCCGTGATTATTTTTTGTTGATATACGTTTGGCTGAAAACCATATTTTCTCCTTTAGCTCTCTTATGCACAGTAAATCTTCACAACTTTCACCTTGTAAATGTCCACCTTTGATTAGCACAGATTTTGGTCCATAAGCCAGCAGTATTTCAGCTGCTTTTATCATATCATCTTTTGTTTTGATTGCTATCCCTGTCATTTTCTCTGCTTCAGAGATGTTAGGGGTGACAATTGTAGCTATTGGGAGTAATTCCTTTTTTATTATTTCTACAGCATCTTCTTGCTGAAGTTTTACACCTTGAGTAGGATAAATTACCGGATCAATCACAATGTTTTTTATCTGATATTCTTTTAGCATTCTTGCAGTGAGCAATACTATTTCTTGATTATAAAGCATTCCTGTTTTAGCGGCACTTATTTCTATATCAGATAATATTGAATGGAATTGAGCTTCTACCATTTCAACAGGAAATAAGAACACATCACTTACACTCTGAGTATTTTGGATAGTCAAAGATGTTAAGATTGATGCTCCATAACATTTGAGAGCTGAAAAAGTTTTGATATCAGCATGTATACCAGCGCCACAACTGCCATCAAAACCTGCTATGGATAAAAGTTTTGTAATAGTTTTTGTCATATAGCAGCAGCCTCGTTGATAAGTTGTCTTAATTGCTGTGTTGCTAAGAAAGGATTAGGTGAGTTAAATATTGCTGAAACAACACATATGCCATCTATACCAGATAATATAACATCTTGAGCGTTTTTGCTATTAATACCGCCAATAGCAAAAAGAGGTTTGGTTATAATTTTCCTTATTTTTTTTGCTTCTTCTAACCCCACAGGTGGCGCGGCATCTTTTTTTGTTTTTGTCATAAACAACGGACTTATCGCAATATATTCAACTTTATCTTGTGGTAATATTTTGGCTTGCTCTATATTTTCAATAGATATGCCAATAATGGCCTTGTTACCAACAATTTTTCTTGTTGTGTCTATATCAATATCGTCTTGTCCTATATGTACTCCTGCTGCATTTATTTCGGAAGCAACTATGGGGTTGTCGTTAATTATTAGTGGGATGTTATATTTATCTGTTATTTCTTTGACCTCTTTAGCAATTTTTCTATGTTCTGAAACGCTAATGTTTTTTTCACGTAATTGGATTAAATCGACACCAGCTTTTGCTGCGTCAGTTATTACGGATTTAAAATAAGACATATCACCATGTAATCTCTCTGTAACTAGATATAAAATTGGTTTGTTTGATATAAGAATGTTTTTTATTGCCATTTTACTTCCCTACGCAAGTATTAACTTTACAGGTTCAAAGGGTACGTCTCGATCAACAACATATTACTTACGCGCTAATGCCCCTAGTATTATCTTTAATATAGCAAAAATTTTGTTTAGACAATTATTATATATAAATTTCTTGTTTTGCAGCAAAACGTCATTGCGAGCGAGGTATAACCGAGCGTGGCAACCTCTAGAGTTTTGGTGCCAAAGGTTTTTTATGGCACATCTTGATGAATAATATCCTCAAGAACAATTAATTAATTATTTTTTTATAAACCACGTTTTGTTAATTACTTCTTAACTTTCAAATGTTCTAATTTAATTAATCACCCATCTTTAATTAGATGGTCGCATTCCTAAAACTTAATAAAGAGGATATTATGGCAGTAAATACATTCGTAGAAGTACAACAACTGATCATATCAAGACTATATGGATTTGATCAAATTAAACTTAGTGGTGGTGGTGGTCTAGAATTTCTTAGAGATTACATTTATGCAATTGATAATGCAACTACTGATGAAGAAAAAACAACGGCTCTGCAAACATTAAGAGATGCGATTCTTGCTGTTGATGAAGCAGATGTAACGTTATCAGAGCTAAGAAATCTTGTAGACATATTTCATGCTTCAGATATAGGTGATATAGATAGTGTAAAAATCAACGGTGTTACGAGTACAACTGTTGCTCAAACAATCGGTACTGGCGTGACGTTAGTTAGTGGCGATAATAACTTAGTTGATGCTATTAATAAAATAGGGGATATCTCAGCAATAAAACTAGACGGCTCAACAGCTGCAACTAGTTTGGCAGCGGTTATTGGAACAAGTGCACTTGTTACTGATTTCAAAACCGATTTGATTTCTGCGATAAATAGTGTCAATACGATGCCAAGTAATATTCTGGTATCAACTGGTTCTGCTGCAAGTAGAACTTTTTATAAATGTAGTGATGCTACTACTCAAGACGCAGATATTGCAATAGCTACTTATGCTTCGAACGCTATTGATAGTGTAGCTGACACTAAAATAGATATTCTTAATGGTTGGGTAAAATGTATAAAATACTCTCAAGAAACAGATAGGTGGCGTGAGACCACAAATGGTGGTTCAAGTTGTGTAGATATTACAAGTGAAGGTGATGCATTGGCTGAATGTCTTGGTGCAATTACAAGTGTAACTAGCTATTCTTAATTTCTTCATAATCTTTCTACCTCAACAAAGGTAATAACAGCAATGTTCTTACCTTTGTTTTTTATTAGGTGGTATCGAGGGTATGTTTTAAATCTCTAAAAATCTTGCAAAATGCTCGTGATGAGTGTGTGGCTCTAAAATGTCATTGCGAGCGAGGTATAACCCGAGCGTGGCAATCTTATAAGTTTATTGTATGCGCAGGTTTATTCTTTGAGGAGATGGCCACGTGCATCAAGATACACTCGCCATGACGAACATGAAAGCAGAATGTTAGTGATTACTATAGTGTGATATCATAAGTAATAATCGTAGTTTTTTCCTAAGACCTGTCATCGCGAAAGGAATGAAGTGTAATAATCTCTTGCATTTTAGCGAAATTCGTCATTGCGAGGAGCGTTAGCGACGTGGCAATCTCAAAAGTTCTAGCGCTGGTGGTTTGCTGTTTTATGAGATCACCACGCATTCTAACGAATATTCCATGACGAGCACATGAAAACCTAATGCTCGTGATGACTATAGCACGTAACAAGTTGATTATTACAAAAGTTAGAGAGGTGTGTTATCTAAACCCCTAGCTAAGATTGAGCGTCTGATTCTGGAACTTTCTTTGTAGCAATTTTTATACCATCTTGGTCTGCCTGGTTTTGATCAGCAACGGGTTCTGCGTTATTTTGATCATTTGAGCTTTCATTATTTGAGTCATCTGCGGCTTGGTCTTCAGTTATATTTTCTGGACTCTGTTCATCAGCGCTGTAATCATCTATTTGATCATCATTTGTCGTTGAGTCGCTAGTTGTGTCGTCAATAGCCGTGCTACCTGTAGCGCCGCTATCTTCCGTAGCCTCACTTGCTGACTCGTCTTCTGATCCTGCTTCTTCCTCTTGCTGAGCTGCACCAAGCGCATAGACGCACAAATCTTCGAATGATACGCCATTTTTTGTAGCAATGTCTCTTAGTTGAGATAAGCTATCCATAACTTCTTGAGGAACATTTCCTCCTCTTTCTTTAGATAGCCAATCTGATTGAAAATGTATAGGATGATGGTCGTCTTTTGGCGAGCCGACATATATTGTAAATGGAGATTTTACACCATTAAAATCACAAGGGACTGTGAGTTTCTTCATTTCTTTACTGCATATTTAGTATGTTGTTGTTCACAATAGGAGAATATGCTATCACCTAAAAGTAAACAATATGTTAAACTGTGATACGCAAAACAAATTTTATAAATCTTGAGAAACGTAGTAAATTCAGTACATGGTGGCAGTCTGTAGATAAAGTGTTACTTGCAGCTATCTTGCTGCTTGCAGCCTTTAGCTTAATCACGGTTACAACAGCTAGTCCTGCTGTGGCAAATAAGATTGGGTTGGAGTATTTTTACTTTATCAAAAAACAAATGATATACCTTATTTTGGGGTTGTTTATTATGTTTTTTTTATCTTTTTACAGTATTAACACAGTAAGAAGAATATGTGTGATTGGGTTTGTAGTGTGTTTAGGTTTGCTAGTCTTAACTTTATTTTTTGGCTATGCTGCAAAAGGTGCAAAGCGATGGTTGCATGTAGGCGGCTTTTCTTTACAAGCATCAGAATTTGCAAAATTATTTTTTCCGATTGTTACCGCTTGGCTATTTTCTATACAAAATAAACAACCAGCTTTCCCAGCTTTTAAGGTGTCTTTGTTCTTATTTTGTATATTAGTATCTTTGCTTGTATTGCAGCCAGATTTTGGCATGATTGTGATTATTACAGCTGTGTGGTGTGGTCAATTATTTATTGCAGGGCTTTCCATAACATTGATGTTGATTTTTGCTTGTTTTGCTGTATCAGGAGTTTTTGTGGCATATACTTTCTTGCCGCATGTGAAAGCTAGGATTGATAGTTTTTTAGACCCTAAATCATTTGAAAATTATCAAGTTAGCAAATCTTTGATGGCATTTAAAAATGGTGGGATGTATGGTGTTGGTCCTGGTGAGGGGGTAATAAAACAACATATTCCTGATGCACATACTGATTTTATTTTTGCAGTTATAGGTGAGGAAATGGGTGTTGTAGCTTGTTCAGCGCTTGTAGCTTTATTTGCCTGTATTGTTATCAGGGGCTTATATAAAGTTGCAAAAAACACTGATTTTTTTAAAATGTTAGCGATGTCAGGTCTATTAATGCAGGTAGGTATGCAGACAATTTTCAATATGGGAGTCACTCTACATTTATTTCCAACTAAAGGCATGACGTTACCTTTTATTAGTTACGGTGGATCATCGGTATTATCTACTTCGATAGTGTTTGGCATTATTTTAGTTCTAACTAAGTCAAAAGTAGGCGTTCTTGATGATAAAAGTGGAATATTAAATGTAAAAAAAGGCCCTTTATGAGGATAGTAATTGCTACAGGAGGCACAGGAGGGCATATTTTTCCTGCTTTGTCGTTATTAGAAGAAATAAAAAGAAAAAAATACTCATATTTGATTGTTGCTGATAAAAGATTTAATAATTTTAAAAATGCAATGTCAGATGATCTTAATGTTAAAATAGTACAATCTTCAGGGTTTAGTGGTAGTGTAATAAATCGACTTATGTCTTTGTTCAGACTTTTCTATGGTACAATCCAAACCCTACTAATCTTTAAAAAATTTAAACCAAATATTGTCGTGAGTTTTGGTGGATATCCAGCCATTCCCTCAATGTTATCTGCTAAAATTCTGAATATACCTCTTGTAATACAAGAGCCTAATTCTGTTGTAGGGCAAGCTAGTAAGATTTTTCTAGGATCAGCTGCAGCGGTTGCTTGTTCTTTTGAGCATACACAAGGCATTGCTAAAACACAAAATGTCTATTTAACAGGAACGCCAGTTAGATCATCAATACTTGAGGTAAGAAAACAGGCATATCCTAAACTTAGCAACTCTAGTAAAATAAATATTCTTGTTATTGGTGGAAGTCAGGGGGCAAAAATTCTAGGTCAGGTTTTGCCTTTAGCATTTACAAAATTACCTGATGCAATTCGCAAAAGACTGAAAATTACACAACAGGTTCGTTCAGAAGATATAGAGGCGGTAAAAAAGATATATAAAAAACATGATATAGATGCGAAAATAGAGAGCTTTTTTGTTGATATGGATATAAAACTTGCGGAGGCTCATCTGGTAATTTGTCGTGCTGGTGCTACAACTATAGCAGAGTTAATAGCTGTAGGACGCCCATCTGTGTTAGTGCCAATAGCTGCTTCAAAGGAAAATCATCAAGTACTCAATGCAGAATGGTTAGTGACAAATAATGCTGGCTGGATGATAACAGAAAGTGACTTTTCAATTGAGAAGTGTGCTAAGCAGCTCGAAAGAATTTTAAAAGACGACAAGACAATTGAGTTGTTTGCACAACAAGCACGAGGGTTATTTTTAGACTCTTCAAATATTTTACTTGGGTTGATTGAAAAATATTGTACAAGTGCTTAACAATCGTGGTAACTTAAAAATATGTTATTTTAACACAAGATAAATGAAACAGTATTTTTTATTACCTTTATCATTTTTATTTATAATAGGTTGTTCTTTTCAAGTAGGGAACGAGTATGGCGAGAGACGCTTACCCGTAGATAATAAATCTTATCTTATTAAACAAAAGAGAGAAAAAAAATTAGCAAGTCAGGAAACGGCGATCGAAGGAGTCTATAAAAGACGATATAAATTTAAAGATTCAGAAAGACCTCAAAGAAGAGAAATAGGGTACAGGGGTGAGTACATGCATAGTCATCCTGTAATTGACGAAGAAGAGTGCGAGCAGCATTGTGATGCAAACGGATGTCAGTCTTCTTGTCATGAAACTGAATTAGCCTATGATGATGCTCCAGAATATTATCCAGATTATGACGTGCGGGGTGAGGGAATAGATGATGATTATGGCATGCATAATCAATATGGGAAGGGCAGAGAACCTGTAGTAGCGCATACTCCTAAAGGTGTATATCATGAAAAACATCAAGCAAAAGCTGTCAAAATTAAGCCATTACAGAATGTATATAAAAAAAACAGCAATAAAACTAATGTTGTGCCAACCCATAATTCAGGTAAAGCAAATAATCTACCGCAAAGTATCCAAAAGAAAACATCGCCTATCAGAACCCCTGTTGTAGATTCTAGAAAAGTGTATAGCCCACATTTAGGTTCTGAAGATGATGAAGGAATCCCAACGATCCCTCCTAAAGTTTCAACTCGTGATAATATGCAGAATGTGGTACCGCAGAACCAGAGACCTATGGTTAAAGGTCCTAATACAGTATTGAACAATACCAATGGTGTTCAGTCTCCAGTATCTACAGTAAAAGAAACTAATCAAAATATTGCTAATATCCAATCACAAATTGAGTCAAGAAATAGCCAAAATAAAGCTACTCTCCAAAGTTCTTCACTGAATAATCATGGAAATAGTGGAGAACCGGTAACTGAGGATATGAATAATAAGTTATCACAACTGGAAGCATTAACATCTCAAGAAAAAACTGTGCAACCGTTTACTCCCAAATTTCCTGCAAATAATCAACCAAAAATGGAAAAATTTGGTACTGTTCAACAAAAAACATCTTCACAAGAAGTACATTTACAGCTAGATTCTAGTTCTGGAAATAGTAAACCACCTGTGGGGGAGCCATCTCGTTCTGATTTACCTCCACCTGTTGATTTATCGTAGTAAACTAATTTTAGGATTTGTATGACAGAACTAGAATTTAATAGCTCTATGCTATTTGAATCTGTAAGAGTTACAGAAAAGGCGGCAATAGCGGCATCTGCTATGATAGGTAAAGGCAATGAAAAAAAAGCAGATCAACTTGCAGTGAACGCTATGCGTCAAATGCTTGGTGAAATGCATATAGATGGCACTGTGGTTATTGGTGAAGGTGAAAGAGATCAAGCACCAATGCTATATGTAGGGGAAAGAGTCGGTAAAGGAGGGGTTGTTGTAGATATTGCACTTGATCCTTTGGAAGGTACTACAATTTGTGCCACTGGCGGTCCTAATTCGATGACGGTGCTTGCTATTACAAAAGGTGGCGGCTTGTTAAATGCTCCTGATGTTTACATGCAAAAAATTGCTATTGGTTGCACAAGTGATCAATTAATTATTGATCTGGACGATTCTCCAAAAACTAACCTCACAAGATTAGCTAAAGTGAAAAATTGTAAGATAGAAGACTTAACAGTTGTAATCTTAGATAGGGAGAGACACGCTGAAATTATTCACCAAGTCAGAGAAGCTGGCGCAAGAATTAAACTAATTAAAGATGGTGATATTGCTGCTGTTATTGATACAGCTTTATCTAATACTGGCGTAGATATGTATTTAGGTATAGGTGGGGCACCTGAAGGTGTACTAGCGGCTGCTGCTTTATCGACCACTGGTGGACAAATGATGGGTAGGCTAATTTTTGATGATGAAAAGCAAAAAGTCCGTGCTCGTAGTATGGGAATAAAAGATTTAAATAAGAAATATCTTATTCAAGATATGGCACGTAGTGATGATATTATTTTTGCTGCTACTGGTGTTACACACGGCTCTTTATTACAAGGTGTGAAGGCTCTTCCAGATGGTAATTTGCTTACAGACTCAATTTTAATGAGTTCCAAGTATAAAACCATACATAGAATAGGGACAGAGCATAGGAACTTTATTAAATGATGGATGATTTAATAGAGAATGAGATAATTTTTAAATCGGTATGTAATCGTAAGTGGAAAAAAGCTTCTTATGATCAAAGTCGCTCTTTATTAATCGAGCAAAAAAAGGGTGTAGAGTCAATTATAGCTGAGATGTTATCGAGAAGATCCTTAGAATATAATGACATTGATAGTTTTTTAGAGCCAAAATTACGTACTTCTCTGCCTAATCCCGATATAATCAAAGATATGAGCGTAGCTGTTGATACTGTGTATGGTGCTATAAAATCTAAAAGAAAAATAGCAGTATTTGGTGACTACGATGTTGATGGTGCTACTTCTAGTGCTGTCTTGAAAAGATTTTTTAGAACTATAGCTGTAGAAGTAAATATTTATATTCCTGATAGAGTATCTGAAGGTTACGGTCCAAATATAAATGCTTTTAAAGAACTAAGAGAACAAGGTGTAGAAATCATTATCACGGTTGATTGCGGTACAGCTGCACATGCAGTGATAGAAGAAGGAAGAAATTTAGGTCTAGACATAATAGTGCTTGATCATCATATTTCTGAAAGTCCTGTTTTGCCTAGCGCTAATGCGATTGTAAACCCTAATCGTATAGATGATAATTCAGGACTTAATAATTTGGCAGCAGTTGGTGTAACTTTTTTATTTGTGGTGGCATTATCAAAAAAAATTGCAAATCAGGATCTTGCTGTAGCGGATAATCACAGCAAGAAGTTATTGCAATTATTAGACCTTGTTGCTTTAGGTACAGTTTGCGATGTAGTACCTTTAACTGGTTTGAATAGAGCTTTTGTCAGACAAGGTTTGTCGATAATGTCTAAAACTCATAATGTCGGTCTCAAAG
>JAGORE010000005.1 GCA_018062985.1 Rickettsiales bacterium
AATTGCCAGCAGGAAAAGAGATGGTAATGCCAGGAGATAACGTAAAGTTAAAAGTGACATTGATTTCACCGATAGCAATGGACGAAGGATTGCGTTTTGCTATTAGAGAAGGTGGTAGAACTGTCGGCGCTGGCGTTGTTTCTAAAATTATAAAATAGTAGGAGATATATGGTTGTTGGTCAGAGGATAAGAATTAGATTGCAGTCATTTGATTATAATCTTTTAGATGGTGCGGCTAGAGAAATAGCTGGTACTATCAGAAGAACTGGGGCAGAAATAGTTGGGCCTGTGCCTTTACCAACAAATATTCAGCGTTATATTGTAAATAAGTCTCCTCATATTGACAAAGAAGCTAGGGAGCAGTTTGAGATTCGTAAGCACAAAAGACTAATCATTATAGATTATTCTACTCCGCAAACTGTTAGCGCTTTGATGAAAGTCGATTTGGCTTATGGTGTTGATGTTGAAATCAAATTAATGGGTGATTAGTCATGAGAGTAGGTGTAGTAGCTAAAAAACTTGGAATGTCTGCTGTGTTTGATAGTAGAGGTAATAGAGTGTCTGTCACTCTACTTCAGTTGGGTGATTGTACAGTTTTTGGTCAAAAAATAGCTAAAAAAGACGGATATAACGCCTTGCAAGTTGGTGCTTTTGATGCTCCTAAAAGTCTTTCCATGAGTGTAAAGGGTGTGTTTAAGAAATCTAACGTGAAACCTAAGGCAAAAGTTGTTGAGTTTAGAGTTGATGAAGATGCAATGGTTGATGTTGGTAGTAAAGTAAATGTAAAACATTATATTCCTGGTCAATTGATAGATGTTGTTGGGGTTAGCCAAGGTAAGGGTTTTGCTGGAGCAATGAAAAGACATAATTTTGGTGGTTTAAGGGCTTCGCATGGTGTGTCTGTTTCTCATAGGTCGCATGGTTCTACTGGTCAATGTCAGGATCCAGGTAAGGTGTTTAAGGGTAAAAAAATGGCTGGTCATATGGGTGATACTAGAGTGACTGTACAAAACTTAGAAGTTCTTGCTATAGATGAGGGTAGGGATGTTTTGATTGTTAAAGGTTCTATTCCTGGAGCTAAAGGTTCTTATGTTGTTGTGAAAGATGCTGTTAAAAAAGCTATTCCTTTTTCAGCTCCGTATCCTATATTGAAAGATGTTGCGAAAGAAGAAGTGGCTGTAGAAGCTAATAAAGAATAAACAGGGTTGTTATGAAGGTTAAAGTAGTAGACTTAGATAATAAAGACAAGGGTGAAATAGATCTTGATAAGTCAATATACGGGTTAAAAGTTGATGTTGATTTGATTCACAGAGTTGTTGAGTGGCAAAGATCTGCTTCTAGATCTGGTAATCATAAAACTAAGGGAATTAGTGAGATATCAGGTACTACAAAGAAACCTTTTAAGCAGAAAGGAACTGGTCGTGCTAGACAAGGTAGTTTGAGATCTCCTCATATGAGAGGTGGTGCGGTGATTTTTGGTCCAGTAGTAAGAAGTCATGAATATAGTATTCAGAAAAAAGTTAGAAAATTAGCCATAAAAATGGTTTTATCTCAAAAATGTTCTGAACAAAAATGTATTGTTGTTGATAGTTTAACTCTTGGTAGTCATAAAACAAAAGATTTGAATGTTAAGTTGTCAAAGTTCATTAATACATCTGTGTTGTTTGTTGGAGTGGATTTGGACAAGGATCAACACTTCTTAAAGGCCTATAGAAATTTAAAAGCAGTTGATGCGTTGCCTGTTGAAGGATTAAATGTATACGATGTTTTGAAGCATGATTATGTTGTGTTGGTTAAAGATTCTCTCGAGTCTATTAGTAAAAAATTGAGTTAAGAAAATGAAGAAAGAAGATTTATATGATGTTTTGCGTGCTCCTGTAATCACAGAAAAAAGTACGATTTTGTCTCAGTTTAGTAAGTATGTCTTTAAAGTTAATGTTGATGTTGCAAAGGCAACTGTAAAGCGCGCTGTAGAAAGTATTTTTAATGTCAAAGTTTTAAAAATTAATTCTATAAAAACAAAAGGCAAAGTTAAGATGTTTCGTCGTATTAAAGGTGAGCGAAGTGATTATAAGAAAATGATAATTACTCTCGAAAAGGGTAAGTCAATAGATTTAAATGCGGAGATTAAGTAAATGGCGCTAAAGACATATAAGCCATATAGTGATGGCACAAGAGGATTAGTACAGGTAGATAGATCTCTTTTGTGGAAAGGGAAGCCAGAAAAAGCTCTAACTGTCGGTTTAAAGAAAACAGGTGGCCGTAATAATACTGGTAGAATCACTTCTTGGCATATGGGTGGTGGTCATAAGAAATCTTATAGGCTTATTGATTTTAAGAGACAGAAAGCTAATATGACTGCAACTGTAGAAAGAATAGAATATGATCCTAATAGAACTGCTTTTATAGCTTTAATTAGGTATTCTGATAATGCGTTGTCTTATATTATAGCTCCAAATGATGTAAATGTTGGAGATCAGATATGTTCAGGTGATGGTGTGGATGTGAAGCCTGGTAATGCAATGTCTTTAAAAAATGTTCCAATGGGTACTTTGGTTCATAATATTGAGTTAAAACCTGGTAAAGGTGGGCAGTTGGCTCGTTCTGCGGGTGCTTATGCACAAGTTGCAGGAAAAGATTCTGGTTATGCTCTTCTAAAGCTTAGATCTGGTGAAGTGAGGATGGTTTCTTTAGAGTGTTATGTGACAATCGGAACTGTATCTAATACAGATCAAAAAAATATAAAATATGGTAAAGCCGGAAGAAAAAGATGGCTTGGCGTTAGACCTGTGGTCAGAGGTGTAGCGATGAACCCTATAGACCATCCACATGGTGGTGGTGAAGGTAAGACTTCTGGTGGTAGACATCCAGTAACCCCTTGGGGTAAACCAACAAAGGGTAAGAAGACTAGAAAGAACAAAGCGACAAATAAATTTATTGTGAAGAGAAGAGGATAAAATGACTAGATCTGCTTGGAAACCTCCTTTTATAGATGGTTTTTTATTAAAAAAAGTAGAGGAAGCTTTAAAAGCTAACAATACAAGACCGATTAAGACAATGTCTAGAAGGACTACAATTTTACCTTCTTTTGTTGGCTTAAACTTTGAAGTTTATAACGGTAAGAAGTATTTGCCTGTTCAGGTAAAAGAAGAGATGGTTGGTCATAAGCTTGGTGAGTTTGCACCTACAAGAACGTTTTATGGTCATGGTGCAGATAAAAAGGCAAAAAGAGGTTAGGTCATGATGAGACAAGATAATCAGGCGATTGCAAAAGTTGCTTCTATAAAAACAAGTCCGCAGAAACTAAATTTAGTTGCTGAAGTGATTCGTGGTATGAATGTTGAAAAAGCTTTGGTGCAATTACGTTTTATGAAAAAGAAAGTGGCTTGCGATGTAAGGCAATGCTTACAATCAGCGGTTGCAAATGCTGAAAATAACTTTAATCTAAATATAGATGAATTGTTTGTAAGTAAAGTTTTTGTTGGTAAGGCTTTGGTAATGAAGAGGGTTAGGTTTAGAGCTAGAGGAAGGGTTGGAAAAATTCAAAAACCATTTAGTAATTTAACGATTGTAGTCGAGGAAAGAAAGGAGTAGATATATGGGGCAGAAAGTTAATCCTATAAGTTATAGAATAGGCTTTAATAAAAATTGGGATTCCAGATGGTTTGCCGACAGAGGGTCGTATGCTAAGTATTTGATTGAAGATTTTAAGATCCGCAAGTATCTTAATGATAGCTTGGGTTTTGCTGGTGTAGCTAAAATTATTATAGAAAGGTCAAATAAAAAGCTTAACATTTCTATACACGCTTCTAGACCGGGTTTGGTTATAGGTAAAAAAGGTAGTGATATAGAGAAAATAAAAAATGATATTAGTAAACTTGTTGAAGGTGAGATTTTTATTAATATCGTTGAAGTAAAGAAGCCTGAATTAGATGCAGTTCTTATTGCTTCTGGTATTGCTCGTCAATTAGAAAAAAGAGTGTCTTTTAGAAAGGCGATGAAAAGAGCGATGCAGTCTTGTTTAAAGCTGGGTGCACAAGGTATTAAGGTGCGTTGTTCAGGTAGGCTGGGTGGTGCTGAAATTGCTAGAACAGAGTGGTATAAAGAAGGTCGTGTACCTCTTCATACTTTGAGAGCTGATATAGATTTTGGTCGTGCTCGTGCTAGTACAACATATGGAGTAATAGGAGTTACTGTGTATGTTTATAAAGGTGAAAAGATTAATGCGGGTGTAAACGATGTTAAGTCCTAAAAAAACAAAATATAGAAAGGCGCATAAAGGAAAAATTCATGGCCTTGCAAAGGGTGGCACAAGTCTTTTATTTGGTTCTTATGGTATAAAAAGTGTCGATCCAGAAAGAGTGACTGCTAGGCAAATAGAGGCTGCTCGTAGAGCTATTGTGAGATATTTAAGAAAAGCTGGTCGTATGTGGATCAGAGTGTTTCCAGATTTACCAGTAACTCAGAAGCCTGCTGAGGTTAGAATGGGTAGTGGTAAAGGTAGTGTTGAATATTGGGCTTGTCGAGTTAAGCCAGGTCGTATTCTTTTTGAAGTAGAGGGAATTTCTGAAGATGAAGCAAAAGAAGCTTTTGCTAAAGCGTCAGCAAAACTTCCTGTAAGAACAAGGTTTGTAAAAAGAATTGAGAGTTAAAAGATGAAGGCTAAAGAGTTACGTGAAAAGAAGTTAGGTGAGCTTGAAAAGATGGTTTTATCTTTTAAAAAAGAGCTATTTAATTTGAGGTTTCAAAAGGCATATGGACAGTTGACAAAATCACATAGAATGAGCTATGTTAAGAGATCAATTGCGAAAATAAAAACTTTATTGCATGCCAATGATTTAAAAGGAGAAAAGTAATCATGCCTAAAAGAATACTACAAGGTCGTGTAACAAGTACAAAATGTGCAAAAACAGTTGTTGTTGAGGTGGTGCGTACTTTTAAACATCCTTTATATAAGAAGACCATGCAAAAATCGAAAAAATATCATGCTCATGATGAGAAGGGGCTGTATAATGTTGGTGATGTGATTTCAATTATTGAATCAAGGCCTTATTCAAAAACAAAAACTTTTGAAGTGATTTATAATAATAAGTAATTAAATATAGGAATAACGTGATAAGGGTCGAGTCAAAATTAAAAGCAGCTGATAATTCTGGTGCAAAAATCGTACAGTGCATCAAGGTGTTGCGTAATGCTAAAAGCGCTACAATTGGTGATGTAATTATTGTGTCTGTGAAGAGTGCTATTCCTAATAGTAAGGTAAAAAAAGGAGAGGTTCATTCAGCTGTCATTGTGAGAACCGCAAAAGAAGTTATGCGCGCTGATGGTAGTACAATAAAGTTTGATACTAATGCAGTGGTGCTAATTAATAAGCAGCATGAACCGATTGGTACTAGGGTTTTTGGTCCTGTTACTAGAGAATTAAGGCAAAAGCAATTTATGAAGATAGTTTCGTTAGCTCCAGAGGTGTTATAATGTTTAAGTTAAAAATCAAAAAGGGCGATACTGTTAAGGTTATTGCGGGAAAAGACAAAGGAAAAGTTGGTGAGGTAGCTCAAGCTTTTCCACAAGAAAACAAAGTTATAGTTACTGGTGTTAATGAAGTAAAAAGGCATACAAAGCCTTCTAAAACTCACCAGGGCGGTATTGTTGCAAAAGCAATGCCAATACATGTTTCTAATGTAATGTTTTTTGATAAGAAAAGTAACAAAGCTTCCAAAGTTGGATATAAGTTTCTTGAAGATGGTGCAAAAAAGCGCGTGATGAGAAACTCAGGTGAAATAATAGAGTAAAAATATGTTGGGTTTAAAAGATTTGTATAAAAAAGAAGTGATTGCAACTCTTCAAAAAGAGTTTGATTTTAAGAATATAATGGAAGTGCCAAGAATCGAGAAGGTTGTCTTGAGTATGGGTGTTAGTGAGGCTGTGGCAGATAGTAAAGCAATAGAAAGTGCTGCTGCTGATTTAGCTCTTATAGCTGGTCAAAAAGCTCTGGTAACAAAAGCTAAGAAATCTATCGCGACTTTTAAACTAAGAGAAGGAATGTCTATTGGGTGTAAAGTGACATTGCGTGGAGATATGATGTATGCGTTTCTTGAGAAATTTGTTATGATCGCATTGCCACGTGTTAGAGATTTTAGGGGTCTCTCTGTGAAGAATTTTGATAGAAGAGGCAATCTTAATATTGGTATAAAAGAGCATATCGCTTTTCCAGAAATCGATTATGATAAGATTACAAAAATTAGGGGATTGAATGTAACGATAGTAACTAGTTCTAATAGCGATGCGCATGCTAAAGCGTTGTTAGAAGGTTTAAGATTTCCGTTTAATTAGGAGTTTATAGATGGCAAAGAAAGGAACTATACAAAAAAACTTAAATAGAGGTAAGTTAGTGAGGCAATACGCAAATAAGCGTAGCGCTCTAAAAAGTATAGTAATGAGCAAATTAGTGTCTATGGAAGAGCGTTTTGCAGCTCAGTTAAAATTAGCGAAGTTACCTCGTAATTCAGCTAAGATACGTTTAAGAAATCGTTGTGCTATAACAGGTAGGCCTAGAGGTTTCTATAGAAAATTCCAGTTATCTAGAATTATGTTAAGAGAAATGGCTGGTTTTGGATTGTTGCCTGGTGTTAAAAAAGCAAGTTGGTAAGTGGAGTATAAAGATGGATGTAATCGCAGATATGTTAACAAGAATTAGGAATGCACAAAGCGCAAAGTTAGGTGCTGTTAATGTTCCGTATTCAAAATTTAAAGAAGAGATTCTTAAAGTGCTTTTGGAAGAAGGTTATATTCGCTCTTACAAAATTAATGGCGATGTAGTGAGTAAAAAACACTTGGCTGTTTCTTTGAAGTATTTGCGTGATGGTAAGCCAGTTATTCAGGAAATACATAAGATATCAAAGCCAGGAAGAAGAACATACTCTGCGATGGAAGATTTCAAAGGGTATTATAATGGTCTTGGTATAGTAATCTTGTCTACTTCTAAGGGTGTGATGACAGAAGCTAAAGCAAAAATTAGCAGTGTCGGTGGTGAAGTAATTTGTAAAGTATTTTAGAGGTTAATATGTCAAGGGTGGGTAAAGTCCCTATAGAAATTCCTGGAGAAGTAGAAGTTCGGATTAATAAGTCTGAAATCCAGGTAAAAGGAAAATTTGGTCAGTTAATGCATTGTTTTCCTTCTGAAGTAAAAGTAGAAAAACAAGAAAATCAAATTGTTGTTATTCCAAATTTAGAAGAAAAAAATGCTCGTGCTATGTGGGGACTAACGCGCAATCTAATTCACAATATGGTTGTAGGTGTTTCTAAAGGTTTTGAAAAAAAATTAGAAATAACAGGCGTTGGTTATAAGGCAGATGTGAGTGGAAAGATCTTAACATTAAGCTTAGGTTATAGCCACGAGATAAAATTTGAAATTCCGGAAGGGATTACTATAAAAGCAGAAAAGCCAACTTTATTATCTGTGTTTGGTTATGATAAACAAAAAGTAGGTCATGTAGCTGCGATTATAATAAAACAAAGACCACCAGAGCCTTATAAAGGTAAAGGGGTGAAACACCAAGGTCAGCGTATTTTAAGAAAAGAAGGCAAGAAGAAGTAAATAGGTAGAAAATGTCCAAAAGTCTCTTTATAAAAAGGAAAGAAAGAACTAGAGCTAAGCTTAAAAAGGTGAACAGGAGTAGTTTGCCAAGATTATCAGTTTGGCGTTCTAATAATAATATATATGTCCAAATTATTGATGATTTAAAAGGATACACTGTTGTATCTGTAAATACTCTTCAAAAGGATTTGAAAATAGATAAAGGTAATACAGTGGATGCCGCTAAAAAAGTTGGCTCTGTTGTTGCTGCTTCTTCTATTAAACAAGGGATCAAGCAAGTCGTATTTGATAAAAGTGGATATAAATATCATGGACGAGTAAAAGCAGTAGCTGATGCTGCAAGAGAAGCTGGTTTAATAATTTAATAAATATAGTTAGTATGGCAAAGAAGAAGATAGAAGATCAAGGCAATGTATCTAGAGTTGAAGAAGAGATAAAAGAAACTTTAGTGCTAGTTAATCGTACTACTAAAGTTGTAAAAGGTGGGCGTAAATTTGGTTTTGCTGCTGTTATTATTGCTGGTGATTCAAAAGGTAGAGTTGGGTACGGCTTAGGAAAGGCAAAAGAAGTTGCAGAAGCTCGTGCAAAGGCTTCGAAAGAAGCAAGAAGAAATCTTATGTTTGTGCCGCTAAAAGAAGGAAGAACATTATTTCATGATGTAAAAGGATCTTCCGGTGCTGGTAACGTTTTATTAAGACAAGCTAAACCTGGTACTGGTATTATTGCTGGCGGTGCTATGCGTGCAGTGTTTGAAATGCTAGGAGTACATGATATTGTGACTAAATCGATTGGTTCTAACAACGTTCATAATATTATTGCAGCAACTTTTGATGCTTTAAAAAAAGTAAACACTCCGAAATACATAGCTGCAAAAAGAGAAAAAAACATAGATGAATTATAAAAGGTAAGTTGATGTCTACAAAGAAACAACTAAAAGTCACTCAGATTGGTAGCCCAATTGGCAGGACAAAATGTCAAAGGCAAACTTTAGTCGGTTTGGGTTTAAATAAAATGATGAAAACGAGGGTGCTAGAAGATACGTCATCTGTCAGAGGCATGATAGGGAAAGTAAATCACTTAGTAAAAGTAGAAGAAGTATAAGAAGAGGTTTTAAATGAAACTAAATACAATAGAAGCTAATAAAGGTTCTAGATACGTTGCAAAACGCGTTGGCAGAGGTATAGGATCTGGTAAAGGAAAAACATCTGGTTCTGGTCATAAAGGTCAAAGAGCGAGAACTGGAGTTGCGATCAAAGGTTTTGAAGGTGGGCAAATGCCTATACATATGAGATTACCAAAACGTGGATTTCATTGTATTTCTAGAAAAGAAGTAATTGTAATCAACTTTAATGATATTAATCACATTGTTGAAACATCACAATTAAAGGAAGGTGAAGTTTTAGATTTACAAAAACTTAGTGATCTAGGTATTGTACCTAAAAGTAAAGACGTGAAAGTAAAATTACTACACAAAGGGACTTTAAAACATAAAGTAAAAATCAAATTTGATTCTTATTCAAAGGCTGCATTAGAACATCTTGCAAAAGTTGGTGGCGAAGCAGTAGCTTAATTTAATAAGGGGTGTATGGACACAAGTACTTTTTTAAAAGCCCATGATTTAAAAAGAAGAATAGTCTTTACATTATTTGTTCTAGTTATTTGTAGATTGGGGTCGTATGTTACCATTCCTGGGATTGATATCACGGCGCTAAGTGATATAGCATCTGCAAATGCAAAAGGTATTTTAGGAATGTTTAACGTTTTTTCTGGTGGTTCTTTGTCCAGAATGTCGATATTTGCTCTATCCATAATTCCCTACATTACATCTTCTATTATTATTCAGTTATTTACTGTTACATTTCCTTATTTTGAGGAATTAAAGAAAGATGGTGGTCGTGAAAAGATAAATCAGTATACTCGATATTTAACTGTAGTGTTAGCAGCATTTCAAGCTTATGGTATGGCTATAGCATTAGAAAAACTAAGGAGTGCTAGTGGTGATGTTGTTACAGACCCTGGTTCCTTTTTCCGCTTTTCTACAATTTTATCTTTAGTAGTAGGGACAATGTTTTTGATGTGGTTAGGTGATAAAATAACCAGTCAAGGCGTTGGTAACGGAACATCTTTGATTATTTTTATTGGGATCGTTACAGGTCTACCTCAAGCTTTTACAAGTGTATTTGAGCTTGTTAGAACAGGGGGGATGAGTCCAGTGGTCTTAATACTTCTATTGTTATCAATATTTGCTTTAGTATATTTTATTATTTTTATGGAAAGAGCACAGAGGCGCATTCTAGTTAATTATCCTAGAAGGCAAATTGGTAATAAAATATTTGGTGGTGATAGTACACATTTACCGCTTAAGTTAAATACTGCTGGTGTTATTCCACCAATTTTTGCGAGTTCAATTTTGTTGTTTCCTCTTACAATTACTAATTTTATTTCTACGTCAGAGAGTGGATCTATCTGGGAGAGTATAGCGCTATATCTAGGTAGAGGAAAACCCTTGTATCTACTAGTATATGTTGCGTTAGTGATGTTTTTTTGTTTTTTTTATACTTCTGTAGTTTTTAATGTCAAAGATACAGCAGAGATGCTAAAGAAAAATGGTGGTTTTATACATGGAAGACGTCCTGGAGAACAAACCGCAAGTTATCTAGATCATGTCTTAACTCGATTGACGGTGATTGGTGCGTTATATATTGCATTTGTATGTGCACTGCCAGAGTATGTGTCGTCTAGGTATGCTATTCCATTCTATTTAGGTGGCACTAGTTTTTTAATCGTTGTTAATGTTGTTATTGATACTTTTTCCCAAATACAAACAGAGATGTTTTCTTATCAATATGAAGGATTGATAAAAAAATCTCGATTGAGGAGGGGGTAGTGTTTTTAGTTTTAGTAGGGGCTCCTGGTGCAGGTAAAGGTACTCAGGGTGATGTGATAGTTAAAGAATTTAGCATCACTAGAATTTCTACGGGTGATCTGTTAAGAGAAGAAATAAGAAAAGAAACTGAGTTAGGGCAAGAAGTTAAGTCTATTTTAGCCTCAGGTCAATTAGTTTCTAATGACATAATCATGTCTTTGGTAAAAAAAGAAATTGCTAGACATTCTAAGAATGGTTTTGTCTTAGATGGAGTGCCAAGAACAGTGGCTCAAGCTGAAGAAATAGATCAATTTTTATTAGAAAGTTTTGGTAAAAAAATGGATTTAGTAGTGGCTTTAGGGATATCAGAAACAAAGTTGATAAAAAGACTATCAAATCGTTTTTACTGTAAGAGTTGTAATGAGAGTTATAATAAGTTATATAAAAACCCTAAAATTTCAGGGGTATGTGATGTCTGTGGAAGTCATGACTTTATAACGCGTAGTGACGATAATGAAGAAGTGATAAAAGAGCGTTTTAAGTTATATGAATCTCAAACATTACCAATTTTATCTTATTATAAAAAACAAAAAATAGTATTGGAAATAAATGCAGATAATGATGTCAAAAATATATCTGAGGAAATTGTGAAAGAGGTGAAAAACATATTGACTTAGTGGTTTTTTATAATATTATACACAATTCATAAAGTATAGATTTTGTAAGTTAAGGAGAGGACAAATAGTGTCGATAAGAGTAGCCGGAGTAAATATACCTAATAAAAGACTAGAGATAGCCTTAACGTACGTTTACGGCATTGGTAGACCTACTTCAAAAAAAATTTGTAGCGCTTTGAAAATTTCTGCAGACAAAAAAGTTGATGTGCTAACTGAAGAAGAAATTTCAAAAATTAGAACACATCTTGAGAAAGAATATTCTGTAGAAGGTGACTTGAGACGTGAAATTTCAATGAACATAAAACAGCTAGTTGATATAGGTTCATATCGTGGTGTAAGACATAGAAAGAAACTTCCTGTAAGAGGCCAAAGAACTCATACAAATGCTAGAACAAGAAAAGGTAAAGCAGTCGCGATCGCTGGTAAGAAAAAGTAATATACAATAGATTATGAATACAGTAAAAAAGAAGCAAAAGAGAAATGTTACTATAGGAGTAGCGCATGTATACTCATCTTTTAACAATACAATAATTAACATCACAGATTTGCAAGGTAATACTTTAGTGAGATCATCTTCTGGTGCTCAAGGTTTTAAAGGTGCTAAGAAATCTACTCCATATGCCGCACAAATTACAGCAGAAGCTGTAGGTAAAATGGCACAAGAACATGGAATGAAAACTCTTGCTGTCGAAGTGAAGGGGCCAGGTGGTGGACGTGAATCAGCAGTAAGAGCCTTAATGGGTATTGGGCTTATCATTACTTCGATAAAAGATGTAACTCCTGTTGCTCACAATGGAGTTAGACCTCCAAAGCGTAGAAGAGTTTAGTAATTAACAAAATTAATAAAGGGACAAGGAGTGGCTATTTTATCTCAAAACTGGACATCGTTAATTAAACCTGCAATAAAGGTTTTAGATGAAAAAGAACAAAAATCAGAATTTAATAAAACCTTAGTAGTTGAACCTTTGGAAAGAGGTTTTGCTAATACATTAGGTAACGCGTTAAGGAGAGTTCTTTTATCTTCCTTGCAGGGGGCTGCTATTACTGGTGTAAAAGTTGACGGGGTATTGCATGAATTTTCTTCTATTCCTGGAATAAAAGAAGATATGGTAGATATAGTTTTAAATCTTAAGAAAATAGTATTGGTAACAGAATCTCCAGAACAAAAACATATGACTCTAGATGTCGAAGGACCATGTGTGGTTGTTGCGGGGATGATAGAAACAGGACATGCTGTTGAAGTAATCAATCCTAATCAGGTTATTTGTACTTTGGATAAAGGTGCAAAGCTTAAAATGCAACTTACATGTTCGATGGGTAAGGGATATTCTCCTGCATCTAATAATGGTTATGAAGATGCGCCAATAGGTTTTATTCCGATAGATGCAATTTTTAGTCCTATTTCTTCAGTGTCATATAAAGTTGAAAACAGTAGAGTTGGTCAAGTAACGGATTATGGAAGATTGATTATAAATATCAAAACTAATGGTTCAGTTACGTCAGATATGGCATTAGGCTTAGCTGCAAGAATATTGCAAGATCAATTGCAAGTCTTTATTAATTTTGAAGAAGAGCAAATAAAACAAGAAGATAGTGCTGCAGATGAATTGCCATTTGATAAGAATCTTCTGAAGAAGGTCAATGAATTAGAATTGTCTGTCAGATCACAGAACTGTTTAAGAAATGATAATATAGTTTACATAGGGGATTTGGTTACCAAATCAGAAGGTGATATGTTAAGAACACCTAACTTCGGTAGAAAATCTTTAAATGAGCTAAAAGAAGTTCTAGCTTCTATGGGATTGCGTTTTGGTATGGATGTAAGTGAGTGGCCACCAGAAAACATCGAAGAATTGTCTAAAAAATACGAAGACCCATTTAAATAAAAATAATCAATATACTTAGCAGATATGAGACATCGTAAAGGTTTAAAAAAATTAAATAGAACAAGTTCGCATAGACAAGCAATGCTTGCAAATATGGCTGAATCTTTGTTAAAGCATGAAAGAATAAAAACTACTTTGGTAAATGCAAAAGCATTAAGGCCGTATGTTGAGAAAATTATCACTAAAGCAAAAGCAAAAAGTCTTGCTACAGTTAGGTACTTATCTTCGATTTTTCATGATAGCGATACTGTGAAAAAACTCACAGATGATATTGGTCAAAGAGTAGCAAAAAGACAAGGTGGCTATACTAGAATTTATAAAATTGGTTTTAGATCTGGTGACACTGCTGATATGGCTTTGATAGAGTTAGTTGATAGAGCTGTAGTTGAGAAAAAATCTAAAGGTACTGAGAAAGCTATGAAAACTGTTGAAGCAACTGCTGCTCCAGTAAAAGAAGTAAATACTGAGAAATTAGTTAAAAAGAGTGCAGCTAAACCTAAAATTACTACAGACAAAACACAGAAATAATATCTCCAGAAAAAAATCTAGAGCTAGCAAGAGTTTATATGCTTTTGTTAGCTCTTTGTTTTTTGCCACATATAGTGCATTGATAAAAGTTCTTGTTTAGCAATTTTCTCTCAGCAGTAACTAAGAATAACAAAGGAGTCTGCTTAGAAACTCATTGCATCATGTAGTAAAAGCAAGCACCACGTAATAGAGAAGGTCCCTGCTGTAGCATCTGGTCTGCTTCAACAATTTGTAATATCTGAGAATATTTTTTCAACAGCGGCATAACAAGGTGTATTTAGAATAAACATAGGTAAGTCCTTAAATAGAAGCGCATCACATTGTTCTTGGCATAATCTTATATAAGAAGGACCATAAATACTTAGCGTATTTTTTGGAGTAACACCCTGGTGACTAGGAAGAGCTCCGTGCAAAACTAGTAAATTATGCGTCTCTGTATGATTGCAGAGCGCAGCGTGATGTAGAGAGATAAGACCATCATTTACAAAATTTATCTCTACATTGTGATCTAGTAATATTCTAATAATATTATTAGTGCCACACATTGCTGCTAAATCTAAACTTGGTGTCATATATTGACCTATAAATAATTAACTTTTATGTATTATAGTTTCACTAATCAAACATTCAAGAGATATCTTTCAATGTCTACGGATATTTAAAAAATAAGAAAATGCTTGACTTATGTGCGTGGAATTGCTAACTTGACGTGGTATCAAATATTAGGTTTTTTAGATGAAAGTTTTTAGTTCATTGAAATCAGCAAAAGTGCGTGATAAAGATTGTAGAGTTGTCAAACGTAAAGGCAGAATATACGTTATTAATAAAAACAATCCAAGGATGAAAGCCCGCCAGGGATAAGAAATGTCATCAGACGAATTAGTAGATATCTTAGGTCTTCCAAAGCAAAATTTAATTTCTTTATGTGCTTCTTTAGGAGCAAAAACATTTAGAGCTAAGCAAATATGGTCTTGGCTATATCGTTATGGTGTTGATTCATTTGACTCTATGACCGATCTTTCAAAGGATTTTCGGCTATTATGCAATAGTAAGTTTACAATTAATCGTCCCAAAATAAAACTTGTTAAAGAATCTGTAGATGGCACTGTAAAGTGGTTATTAGAATTTGCAGATGGTAATGAAGTTGAAACCGTTTTTATACCAGATGGAGAACGCAAAACCATTTGTGTATCTTCGCAAGTTGGTTGTGTGCTCACCTGTACATTTTGTCATACTGGGACACAGAAATTAGTCAGGAATCTAACGCAAGATGAAATAGTTAAGCAAGTTATGGTTGTCTATGATCATTTTGATTTTTGGAATATGCCATCAGATCAGCGAAAAGCTTATAATATAGTATATATGGGTATGGGAGAGCCGTTATATAACTATGATAACATTGTTGCTGCTACCAGAGTCTTAATGGATGATGAGGGGCTAGCGATCTCACGTCGTAAAATTACACTTTCTACTTCTGGTGTTGTGCCTAAGATTTTAGAGTGTGCTAAAGATCTAAAGGTGAATCTAGCCTTATCTTTGCATGCAGTTACTGATGAATTACGAGATCAAATAGTGCCTCTCAATAAGAAATATCCTTTGTCTGAAGTATTAAAAGCTTGTTCTGTGTATCAGGAGCTTAGTAACTCAAGGCGTATTACATTTGAATATGTGATGTTAAAAGGTATTAATGATAGTCTTGCAGATGCTAAGAAATTGATAGGGTTATTAAAAAATATTTCATGCATAGTAAATTTGATTCCTTTTAATCCTTGGAAGGGTACAATATATGAGTGTTCTGAAGAAAATCATATCAAAGCTTTTTCGCATTTGCTAACTCAAGCAGGAATCTATGCTCCGATCAGATACTCAAGAGGACAAGATATTTATGCCGCATGTGGGCAATTAAAGTCTTGTAGTATTAGGAAAGGAAAAGTTAGTTAGTTTGTAGTTGCAGAAATATATCTTTTCAACTATATTTTCTTTTCATATTCTAGGTTTTTGCGTCTGTAGCTCAACTGGATAGAGCACTTGACTACGGATCAAGAGGTTGGGGGTTCGAATCCCTCCAGACGCGCCAATTTCTAGTTCATAAACTTTGCTATCATTACGTAAATTGGAATGCCTAAAATGATGTTAAAAGGAAATGTAATAGCAAGAGACATAGGCATATAAATTGAAGCTTTTGCTTGTGGGACACAAGATTTCATAGCGGCAGGTACGGCAATGTAAGAAGAGCTTGCACATAATGTAGTGAATAATATTGTAGTACCAAAGTCAAAGTTTAAAAGTTTGCTCAGTAAAAGTCCTATTGTTGCCCCGATTAGCGGCATGTATATTCCAAATACAATTAATTTAATATTGATCTTTTTTAGTTCTTCTAGTTCTTTTGATATAATAATTCCCATGTCTAAAAGAAATATAGATAACAGCCCTTGGAAAGGTGCTGAGATAAAACCTTCAATTTTTGATAGTCCTTTGGTTCCAGTTATGCATCCTATTAGAAACGAAGACAGAAGCAAGAATATGGTATGGTTGCTCAAGATATGTTTGAAAGATATTTGTTTAGAATTTATTTCTTTATTTTTATTTGCGAGTAAGAAACCTGAGATAATCGCAGGGAACTCCATTAAAGCAACGATAGTAACAATATAACCTTCGTAACTTATGTTATATTGCCCTAAGATGCTTGTGGCTGCTACAAAAGTTACAATGCTTATTGAGCCTGAATTGGCTGCAATCGCTGCTGCTGTATATTTATCGAGGTTCTTGTTCTTTTCGAGTAATCTATATGCTAAAAAAGGTAAAGTAAAACTAACAAGCATTGCTACCATACAACTATAAAAGACTTTAAAGTTGATTGTTTCGAGTGCGTTTATTGAGACACCACCTTTAAAGCCTATTGATATCATTAAGTATATTGCTAAAAACTTTGAAATACTTTTAGGAATTTCTAAGTCTACTTTTAGCAAGCCTGTTAGTATGCCTACTAAAAAGAATAGTATTGATGGTGACAATAGATTGTCGAGAAATAACATGTGGTTTGTCATATAAAATATTTTTATTTTTCTTTCATTGATATTCATATTATTTTAATTAAAATAAGTAAAATGAATAATTTTAATAATAATTATTAGAAAAACTTATGGACCTGGATACTTTATCACTAAGGTCTTTTGTTGCTGTGGCAGAGACAGGGAGTATTACAAAGGCTGCAGAACAAATAGGGCGAACACAGTCTGCAGTTAGTCAGCAAATCAAGAAAATAGAACAATTATTTAACAAGTCATTTTTTGTACGTGGCAAACAATGTAAGCTTACAAAAGATGGACAGTTGTTACTTAATAATGCAAAAAAAATCTTAAATATTCATTTTGAAATTATCGATGGTTTTAAGAACCCAGATTTGAGAGGTGAAGTTAGTTTTGGATTGCCAGAAGATTTTGCTCATCTTTATTTATCTAAGTTGACCTCGGATTTTATTGATAAGCATCCACGTATTTTATTTAATATTAAAACGGATCTTACATTGAATCTATTTGAATCTTTTAGAAAAAAAGAACTTGATCTTGTATTAGTAAAAATGAATCAGCCGGATGATTTTCCTAATGGCCAGGAAATATGGACTGAATCGCTCGAGTGGGTTGGAGATATAAATCTTGTTCAGAGAAATAAGCCTATTCCGTTAGTGTTGTCGCATGATCCTTGTGTTTATCGTGCAGGTGCTATTAATGTACTTGATAAGTCAATGCTAAGTTGGAGATTAGCTGTTTCTAGCACTAGTTATGTTGTTTCTATTGCTGCAATTAAAGCAAGAATGGGTATTTCTGTTTTGCCACGTAATATGATACCACAGGATATCAAGATAATAAAATCTAATATCCTACCGAAATTGAATGATATACACGTATCATTATTAAAACATTTTGATCATAATGTAGTAGTGAATTCTTTTGAGCGTTTTATATTAGATAAACTTCGCTAGTACGTATATTCTTTTAGTTAAGGGTTTTTTAGTAAATTCTGTGTAGTGTATTTTTATGATTAATAAGGTAGAGAGATGCGTTATCCAGAGTTAAGTTATAGAAAGATTTTACAAGGGTTCTTAAAAACTAACTTGATACTGTTATGTATAGTACCATTTTTATGGTACCTTAATATTGCAACTATTGCTGATTATTTTTGTTTGATGAAATGGCAGGTTGTATCATGGGTGGTTGCAGTATTATCTGCAGTTTTCTATGAAAAATTACGCTTTAGTCAACATCAGCATAGGGGTTCTATCTATGAGTCTTCAATATATGTTGGAGCGGTGATAGCTACAGTTTTTTGTACATTATTTGCAGAGTTGTTATTGCATAAGGTTGAAGCTTTTGAAATTATAGGTATAGCGATTTTACTTGGTGTTATCTGGGTTGTGTATATATTTATAGTTTTAAAGTTAGAAAGCTTATTAAGAATTCAGTGGTATATTAAGTTATTAGACAGCAAAATAAGCTATAAAGATCTATTGCAAGTATTTTTATTATTGAATATTTCTTGTGGTTTTTTTATTTTTTTTCTACTTTTTTTTCATAACAAATATTCATTAATGGAGTTTATATTTTTATTACTTTATTTTGAAATTTCTTTCTTTGTCTTTCATATTGTCGTAGCCAAATTGACTGATTTAGTTTGGGCTAATTCTAGTTTAAAAAGTGACTCTATGTCTTTATGTGGTTTTATTGTAGCTTCAGTTTTTTATGTAATAAAGTTAAAATTGGTCGAAGAAAGTTTCTTTAAGATCTTTGAAGATGTATACATTAATGATAGTAAAGCATTGATATTAATGATCGTGTTATCTTTATGCTGGACTTTCTTTGTACTGTTATTTAATTTTAAGATAAAGCTGCCAAGGAAAGCTTAGCTTTGTACTACTTTATGACCTATAGACTTACTTAATCTTACAAGGCTTTGAGTAGCAAGTGCAGATTTTTTATAATTAGATATTTCTGAATAATATAATTCTTTTTCTGTGTCAATAACGTTAGTATAGTCTGTTGTCTTGGCTGCGTATTGATCTTTTATAAGCACAAGGTTCTGTTTCTTGGCCTCTAGAATTTTCTTCGAATCATAATAGCTTTCAAGATTATTTTTATAATATGATAATGCACTTTCAACATCTTCTAGGGCTTTGTACACGGTTTTTTGATAGTTAAAAAAAGCTTCTTTTTCTGAAGCTTTGTTCATATTTATTTCAGATTTAATTTTACCAAAATTCAGCAAGGGGAGTACAAGATTTTGTGTTACAGACCAGATAGGTTCGGAGTGCGATAAGTTTGTATGTTGATAACCAAAAGCTGCTTGGATGTTCAAAGATGGAAATTGCTTACTAATAGAACTTTTTGTTACTGACGTTGCTGTCAGGAGTTCATATTTAGCAGCTACAATATCTGGTCTTGTGGTAATAATCTTTATAGGTGAATTAATAATCACTTTTTGATCAAATGATGGAAGAGTAGTGCCGGCTAAGCTTTTATAAAGAGCACCAGGGGATTGATTGCATAAACTTTCGATTTTAAATTCGAGGCTATTCAAGAGGCTTGCTAAATCTTGTATTTCAATTTTGGTCGATAAAACAATAGTATTTTGATCGTTTACGCTCATCTCATTAACTATTCCTTGTTTTAGTTTATCTTTGAGAAAGGATAGTTTTATTTGTTCAATTTTTTCTATTTTCTTTGTGAGATCAAGTATTTGAGCTGTGACTTTATATTCTATATATAGATTTATTACTTCGGAGACTAGGGAAATAAGCACAGCCTGTGCATGATGTGTTTTTGAAAGAAGGTGATGTTTAGATGCAGTAGCTAAGTTATGATTTGTACCAAATAAATCTATTTCCCAATTGCTGGCTAACGAAGCATTGTCAGCTCTAAGAGTTTTTCTTGTAATGAAAGCATTGTTTTTACTAGATTGGACACCTTGTTGGGCTGATATTTGAGGATATAATATTGAGGTTTTTGAGATATTATTTGCTTGTGCATATTCTAACCTAGCTAAAGCTGTTTTATAATCTAGATTATTATCGATAGCTAATTTGATGATATTCTTAAGTTTTGCATCATTAAAATACTCCCACCAGAGTTTTGTGTAGTTTATATTTTTTGTATCTACATTACTATCTTGAAATTTTGTATGCCATGTTCTAGGTGTATAAAAAGATGAAGGATAATCTTGTTGGTATTTACTACAAGAATTTAAAAGTGTTATAAGCAATAATAGTGCGTATTTGTGCATTTAATTTTCTTTTGTAGCTTCAATAAAAACATCTGCTTGTTGGCCTGGTACAGCGTTAATATCTGCACTTTCAAATTCATATAACAATTCTATAACTCTAGTATCAATTTTCTCGTTACGGTTATTACTTAATTGTACTTTTGGTATTGCTAAAGGTTCTATGCTCAAAAACTTTAATTTCCACTCTTTTTCTGGTTGCCCTCGCATAATCGCAATAGCTTTCGCACCGGTATCAACTCTGTGTAAATCGGTTTCATCTATTATAACTTTTAATAGTACTTTATCTAGATTTCCTATGACTAAAGGAATTGTATTATTTGATACATATTCGCCAATACGAGAGTTAATTTTGAGTACGCGTCCATCTATCGGTGATTTTACTGTGAGTTTATTTAGTTCTACGTTAAGTAGTTCTAAACCTTGTGTTGCTTCGTCTATTTCTGCCTTTGCTTTTTGTACAGCGAATCTTTTTCTAGACAAGTCATCCTGACTGATTGAGCGTTTATCTTTGATATTTTCAAAGCGATCTAAGTGTTGTTTTAGATCTGCGTATTGGATTTTTTTTGTATTAAGCAATGCTGCAGCATGTTTGATTTTAGCTTTGGTTTGTGCTTCATCAATAGTAAATAATGGTGTACCTAATACAAGCTCTTGATTTTCTGTAACATAAAACTCTACTAATATGCCAGGTATTTGTGGTGCTACGTTAATAATATTGGTTAGGGGTTGAACGATACCTATGCCAGCAACCTGATTCTGAAAAGATGTTGTTGGTGGCATAATTTCTGGGGTACGCTCAGGTGTCTTTTTATTGTTAATTATAGACATAAAAGTAAAGATCAGCATACCAGCTGCAAATATTGGAAGAATAAGGTTAGAAAATTTACGCAATCTTTTGCCTTTCATTATGTTTTGTATTTATTATTTTACCATCATTTAATTCAATAATAGAATCTGCATAATGAAAAATTCTTGAATCATGCGTAACTATTATTACGGCTCTTTTAGGCGATGTAGCAATATGTGATAGTATTTCCATAATATTGTGGCCTGTTTTTTCGTCTAATGCAGCTGTTGGTTCATCGCATACTATAATCTGAGGTTCGTGTATTAGGGCTCTTGCTATAGCAACTCTTTGTTGTTCACCGCCAGATAGAGTAGTTGGCAATTTATCAGCATGCTTTTTTATTCCTAATTTTTCTAGAGTAGATAGTGCTAATTCTACAGCAGCAGTTAATGTTAATCCTTGTGCGACAAGAGGTATTGATACATTTTCTACTACTGAAATTTTTTCTAATAAATTAAATTGCTGAAAAATAAAACCTATATTTTTTTGTCTAAGCAGAGTTCTGTCGGTATTACTGAGTGCATAAATATCAGTATTGTTTATAAATATTTTTCCTTTTGTAGGCGTAAGAATACCTGTGATGTTCGATAACAATGTTGTTTTACCGCATCCACTAGGCCCTATGATCATAGTTAGAGCATTGGTTTTAAATGAGGTGTTAATATTATGTAATACAGTATTTGTTTCATTTTCTGTACGGAAGCTTTGTGATAGATTTTCTACTTTTAATATTGTATCCATTTTTATCAACCTCTAAAAACTGTAGCAGGATCTACAGACAACACTTTTCTGATACTGATAAAGGCTGAGAGAAGTAAAATTGTTGTAATGGTTATTGCTGTACCCAATACTACATAAGGGTTTAAAAAGAAGCCTCTCATAGCATTAAGATTTGAGGTGCTCTCAAAAAATAATGCTGCTAACCCCACGCCTAAACTAAAGCCTATTATACCTACCATGGCTGTTTGTACAAGAACCATAAATAGAATTTGCTTATTGGTTATGCCTATAGCTTTGAGTACACCAAATTGCTTGATGTTTTCGATAATAAATATGTATAAGGTTTGTGCTGTAATAATAGTTCCAATTAAAAATCCAAGAGCTACTGTAATACCAAAATTAATAGGTATGCCTGTTTTTTTAAGATAATGAGTAATGCTGCGGGATCTAAACTCTTCTGTAGTTAGTGCTTGTAGACCAGTTTCTTTTTCAATTTTTCTGCAGAGCTCTTTTAAATGTATATTTTTTTTAGCTTTGACTATAATAAAAGTAGTTTGTTTTCTTCCTAGTGGGACATATTGGCTGACGTTACTAAATCTTGTAAAAACTACAGGAAAAGTCATAAAAGGGGGAGATGCTTCACAAATGCCAGCTATTTGTGCCCTATTCTCATTTAGTTCAATTTCTGTGCCTAACTTTACTGGTTTATCTGGCCATATATATTCCCAACCTGCCTTATCCATAATAATTGCATTATTTTTTTTGAGATCTTGCCAATTCCCATGCAACATTTTAGGTGGTTTTCCTACAAGGCTGTAATCGTCAACGCCAATCAAAAATACTTGTTGTAGCTTTCCTTCAGTTTTGATTGTAGCCATTTCTTTAAATAAAGGTACTGCCCATTCTACTCCGCCTACACCGCGTACTTTATATAGCCCAAAAGTTGGGATTGGACTCATTTCATCAAAGTATTTTACTTCTGGAGCTGTGACCCATATGTCACTTTCGCTGATGTCAGTAATTTGGTTGGATGTTCTATTAAGAATTCCAAGAAAAATAGAGACTTGTTGTGACATCAATAATGTAGCAAACATAATCCCAAAGACTAAACCAAAGTATTTGGCCTTATCACCCATGAGCATTTTTATTGCGATTATATACATACAACAATGAAGTTAATTTGGTAACAAGAGGACAAAGAACTATTTAACGCCTGTTGAGCCAAATCCACCAGATCCTCTTTGTGTTTCATCTAAAGATGTTACTTCTATGATGTCTACATGTATTACAGGTGCAATGATCATTTGCGCAATTCTCATGCCTCTTTCTATTATGAAGTCTGTATCAGACAAGTTACATAAGATTACCATGATTTCGCCTCTATAATCGGAGTCTACAGTTCCTGGAGTATTTAATACAGTAATACCATTTTTGATGGCCAGCCCAGATCTTGGTCTAACTTGTGCTTCGAAGCCTTTGGGTATAGATATGGATATACCAGTAGGAATCAATTTTCTCATGCCTGGTGTTAAAACAATCTGTTCTTGGACATGTGCGTACAGGTCCATTCCTGAACTGCCATCTGTTGCGTATTTTGGCAATGGTAGATCGCTTGCAGATTTATGCTTAAATACTTGCATTGGAATTTTTTGAGTCATTACTAGTTTAAATATTAAATTAACCTTACTTAAGGATAAGAAAAAAATATTTTTTGTAAAGAAGTAAATGTATATCTGGTTTAAGGAGAGATGTTTAATTATTATTGAAAGCTCTTGGTCTAGAATAAATAATAGATTTTTATGATGTAAGAAATGTACAAAGAATTAGTATCTTTTTATCAAAAACAATGGTGTTTAGAAAGTGTGAAGAAATATCTTGATACTCCAAGCAGTATACTATTTAAAGTTATATACAATGAAAGACCAGCCATTCTAAAAGTTTTTAAGAATAATTCAGATGAAATAAAATCATCGATCATTCTAAATGCATACGGAGGTGTGGGTGCGGTACAAGTTTATCGCCATAATGATTCAGCAATACTGATGCAGGCAATAAATCCAGCTTATGAGCTGGCCAACATTACAAAATCTGGTCAGGATAATGACTCTACGATTATATTTTGTGATGTTATAAAGAAATTGCATCGCGAAGACATTGTATCAGAATTATTGCTGCCAATATCAGATTTAGGTTTAGGTTTTCAAAGATATGCCACTTCTAGTAATCGACAGATCCCTGATTATTTGTTAAGGAAAGCACAAAGAATTTTTTTTTATTTAGAGGCTACTCAAAAGACTAATGTTATATTACATGGAGACTTGCACCATTTTAACATACTGTATGATGGCACTGACGGATGGTTAGCTATTGATCCCAAAGGTTATGTTGGCGAGCCTGAATTTGAAGTTGCTGCTTATTTTAAAAATCCAGTTGCTTTTCCAAAGTTCTTTTTAGATAAGCAAGTAATAAAACAGAGAATTCAGATAATAGAAGATCAGTTGGGCTATGATCGAGATAGAATGTTGAAATGGGCATTTTCATTAATAATATTATCTGTAATTTGGAGTATTGAAGCTAAACAGAAGTACGTGGACTGGTTAAAGTTAGCTGAGCTTTTAGATGACCTTATAGACTAGTTGAATGATGAAAATAATTGGGCCTGGTAGACAAATTAAGAACCTTAACGAATGCTCAGTTTCTGATTTATAACATAAAGAATTTGTTGACTATCAAAATCCACTGTTAGGTCTAGCGTATAATTCTGGCCATTTGGATACAGTTTTCGGCGATGCCTTGGAGTTCACTTTGATCCCATATTTCTTCTGTGAACCCTATTTTTTGATAAAACCCAACTGCATCAGGTGCGGCGTTGACAAGTAATTTTTTGGCTCCATGACTTATGCAATATTGCTCTATATGCTTATACAGATTGGTACCATGTTTTTTTCCTTGCTCGCTTTTTGTAACGGCAAGTAAGCGCAATATTACTTTGTCACCTCTAAAATCCACGCGAACAGTGGCTATTGGGGTATCATTGAATTTGAGTAATAGAGGATGATTATCTGGCAGACGTTCATCTGGATGATTCAAATCATAATCTCTATCAGGAAAGAGCTCGGCCTTCCTGATGGCATTATACGCATTCCAATCATCTTCTGTTAATAGCTTTTTTAAAGTATACGTCATAATCTTGGCCTACTTCAATTTAAGAAAAAGGTACCATGGAATTGCTACAAGCTCAAGGAATAAAATCAAAGCAGGCAAGAGGTACAAAGAGTTATGTATTCACAATCTATGATTTTTATGGTGGGCGGTAGAAGATTCGAACTTCCGACCTCTACCATGTCAAGGTAACGCTCTAACCAACTGAGCTAACCGCCCTAAAAAAGATAAGACATTTATAGTTTGATGTGTAATAAAAAGCAAATATTTTTCGCTGTCTCTACAAATCTAGAGTGATTTTCTGATCCTACTTGTTTAGGATGTCATATAATTCTTTGCCAGTTTTATAATGTACTACTTTGTGGTTTTGAAGTTTTATCAGTCTTTTTGTGGAAGGATGTCGTACAATTTTGCCTTTATGCAGTTTTGTTGTAAAGTTACCAAAACCACGAATCTCAATTCTTGAGCTTTTTAGAAATCCTTCAATTATTTCATCAAGAATGACATCTGTACATTTATGAATCACATGAAAAGGAAGATTTTCATAGTGATAAGATATAAGCTTTATTAGTTGTTTTTTTGTCATTTGTACATTGTAGTATAAGAGCCTAAATTATTATAAAGTAAGGTTCTTGCGGTTGACAATATTTGTGTATCTAAAAATGTTTTTAGAGAAGATTGTGGAGTTTTTAATACAAAATCTTTGGTCGGCATATTTGCAATCTTTTTTTCTTTCTTCAACCATAGAAGTGCTTCTTCTTCTCCGCCGATTGCATCAATAAGACCTATTTGGTGTGCTTGCTTACCAGTAAAAATTCGACTATTAGAAATTTGTATCACTGCTGTTGGTGATAAATTCCTATGTTTTAATACAATATTTAAGAAGGTAGAGTAGTTGTCTTCTACAATTGAAAATAGCATATTTTTTGTTATATCATCCATTTGCTTGTAAGGGAGAGGTTCGGCTTTAAGGGCACCTAGTTTTATAGTGTTGATTTTGATGCCAAGTTTGTCTAAAAGCTTTGAGGCATCCGGAGAAAATACTACTGCTCCTATAGATCCTGTGAGGGAGTTGTTACGTGCAACAATATAATCTGAGGGGGATGCTATCATGTAGGCAGCAGAAGTGGCTATTGTTTTGATAACAGTTACTACGGGTTTTTTTTCTACTATCTTACTAATATAAGAGTATAGGTCTTCTCCAGCAAATGCTGTACCTCCAGGGCTATTGATATTTAATATCACTGCTTTTATTTCGTTTGAAGAAAGTAATTTTTGTAAATTTTTAGTATTGTATATATTTTGTGAAATCTCTTCATCTATAGTAATTCTAGCTATGTAGTTTTGTGAAGAGGAAGTAGGGAGTTGTTTAGTTCCTAGAATAATAATTAATATAGCTAGAATAACAAAAAAGAGCATACGCCATAATGCCGCAGCTCTTTTTAGTTTTATTCTTTCTAATAATGTATCTGGTGATAACATTATTTAGAATTTTTCTGTTTCTTTTTTTGTTCTTCAATAGCGTTGCCGAGAATGTCACCTAAGCTCGCTCCGCTACTTGCAGATCCATATTCAGCAATTTTTTGCTTTTGTTCGTCTATTTCTAAAGCTTTGATTGATAAAGAAATAACTCTAGTTGTCTTATCAAGCTTTGCTATTTTGGCGTCAACTTTATCACCAATTGCAAAACGTTCTGGACGTTGTTCTGATTTTTCTGAAGATAATTCAGATCTGCGTATGAAGACTTTAAAATTATTTTCTAAAGATACTTCAATGCCATCAGGAGTAATTTGTGTGACCACACATGTTACTGTTGTACCTTTTTTTATGTCTTTCATTGCATTTTCAAAAGGATCGTCTGTTAAGTGTTTGATACCCATACTTAACCTTTCTTGAGATGCATCAAGGGATAAGATAGCCACTTTTACGCTGTCGCCTTCTTTGTAATCTTTAATTGAGTCTTGTGGGTCTTTAGACCAGGATAAGTCATTAATGTGAACTAAACCATTAATTTTTTCATTAAAATCTATCAATAAACCAAAGTTTAGTATTTTTTTGACCTTACCTTCAATCGTAGAGCCTATAGGGTATTTTTCTTCTAGAGTTTTCCATATGCTTTCTCCAGCATTTTTCATGCCTAAGCTAATTCTGTGTTTTTCAACGTCTACTTCTAACACAACAAACTCTAATTCTTCGCCTTCTTTCGCAATATTTTTAGGGTGTGTATTAGGGCTAATCCAATTTAGCTCAGAAACATGTACTAGACCTTCGATGCCGGGCTCTAATTCGATAAATATTCCATAATCTGTAATGTTTGTAACTTGTCCTTTCATTTTTGTATTGACTGGGTATTTCTTATCGATACCTTGCCATGGGTTTGGAGTGAGTTGTTTCATTCCAAGAGAAACTCTTCTGTTGTCTTCATCATATTTTATGATTTGAACTTGTATGTTTTGTCCTATAGACAGTATTTCAGAAGGGTGATTGATTTTGCTCCATGAAATATCGGTAATGTGTAAAAGACCATCAATTTTTCCTAGGTCAATAAATGCACCATAATCTGTGATATTTTTTACTACACCTTCGAGAACCTGACCAACTTTTATTTGTGATAACATTTCGCTTTTTGCTTCTTCACGTGATTCTTCAATAATAGCACGTCTAGAAACTACAACGTTACCTTGTTCTTGATCCATCTTTAAGACAATAAATGGTTGTTCAATGCCCAAAAGATGATTAATGTCTTTTACAGGCTTTATATCTATCTGACTTCCTGGTAAAAAAGCAACAACTCCACTTAAATCCACCATTAATCCACCTTTTATTCTTCCAAAGATTACGCCTGGCACCTGAGTTTTGTTTTTCATTGCTTGTTCAAGTTCTTTCCATAGTTTTTCACGTACGGCCTTTTCTCTGCTTAAAACTACTTGCCCAGATCTGTTTTCATAAGATTGGATATAGACATCTATTTTATCACCAATCGATAATTTTGGTAACTTGCCGTTTTGTACAAATTCTTTGACTGATATTATTCCTTCATCTTTGATGCCAATATCAACTCTGATTTCGTCTTTTGATATTTCAGTAATTGTTCCTGTTGTAATAGTGCCTTCTTTTTTTTCGTGCTCTTTACTGAAGTCTTCAAATAATTTTTCGAAGTCCTCATTAGAACTAAAATCAGGTACAGTATTTTTATTGTTGTTTAACATTTTTGCCATTTAACTAAACTTAAAAATTGAAAGAATTCTATATAGAACTATACTGTATAAGGGATATTGTCAATTTTTTTTTCTATAATTTTGATTGCGGTATCAATCATATTTTCTACTGTTTTATCGGTTGTGTCTATCACTACTGCATCATTTGCTTGTTGCAAAGGGGCAATTTTTCTATTTTGATCTTCTGAGTCTCGATTTTTTAGATTTTCTAAAACACTTTGATAGTGAGTATCGCTTTTTGTTTCTATTAGCTCTTGCCATCTTCTCTTTGCACGTATTTCTGGTGATGCTGTTATAAATAATTTTATTTGAGCTTTTGGATAAATAACTGTGCCTATGTCTCTGCCTTCTACTATAGACATTTTATGTAAAGCTATCCAATCTTTCTGGTACTGACTGAGTAATTCACGCACTAATGGATCTTTGGCTATTTTGGATGCAGACACAGATATAATGTCGCTCTTCAGATCGTCAGACTCTAAATCTTCGGTTTTTATGGACGCAATAGAAGTTGCTAGTTCATTTGCAGTTAACGCAGATAAGTCATGCTGTAACAGCTTTAAAGCTAGGGTTCTGTAAAGGTTTCCCGTAAGCAAATATGGCAAGTTATAATGCTTCGCTAACTCAGTTGTGAGTTTTGTTTTACCTGATGCAGAAACCCCATCTATTGCGATTACAATTCTTTCTACTTGACTATTTTTTCCCATAAGTTTTTTATTATCGAGGTGTCCTGAGGTTTCTTGTGTAAGTTTTTTTGTTCACCTTTTTTTGCTTTTGGACTTTGTTGCTCTACTTCATTATGTACGGTTTCTATAGCAAAACTATCTGAACTCATGCCTTTATCATCAAGTATATAAATTGATATTCCGTGCTTTTTTTCTAACTCCATGATATCTCGACGTTTGTTATTCAGGATATATAGAGCGTTATCAGGAGCAGTATACACATTGGCTGCTTTTATATGTTTTGTATTTGCAATTTCTGTATCAAGAGTTTTGAAGACGGTAATTGCATTTACTTCTGGCGATTTTGACACCCCTTTACCACGACAGGCATTGCATATTATTGTGTTAGCTTCTAAGAAACTAGGCTTTAACCTTTGTCTAGACATTTCTAGCAATCCAAATGGACTAATGTTTCCAATTTGAGTTTTTGCTTTATCGTTAGAAAACTCTTCTTTTAATATCTTTTCTACGGTTCTTTTGTTTCTTGATTCTATCATGTCAATGAAGTCTATGACAATAAGTCCAGATAAATTTCTGAGCTTTATCTGTCTTGCGATTTCTTTTGCTGCATCAATATTTGTTTTAAACGCTGTTTCCTCAATGTTTTTTTCTGAGGTTGCCTTTCCGGAGTTTACATCTATGGAAATAAGAGCTTCTGTATGGTTTATTACAATATAAGCGCCAGATTTCATTGTTGATATAGGGCTATAAAGGTTGTTGATCTGCTCATTCAGATTGTATTTGTTAAAAACCGGGGTTTTGCTGAGATAGTGTGTTACTACAGTATCTTTAGTTGAGGACATAAGCTTTACAGTATCTAGTAAGTCTTTATAAGCTTGTTCACCTTGTACTAATATTTCCGAACAATTGTTATCATACATTTCGCGAATTATACGTTTTAGAAGATCATCTTCAGCGTGAATAAAAGATGGCGCGATAGAGGAAAGAGTTTTTTCACGAATTTTATTCCATAATTTTATTAGATAATTGAAGTCTTGGGTGATTTCATCTTTACTTCGTTGCTCACCATTTGTTCTAACAATTAACCCTACGTTCTTTACTTCTAAGTTGTTTACTATCTCTAAAAGTCTTTTTCTTTCATCTTGGGTTTGTATTTTTTTTGAAATACCGCCTTGAGAGCCACTGTTTGGCATTATTACGCAGTATCTTCCTGCTAGCGAAATATACGTTGTAAATGACGCACCTTTGTTACCTCTTTCTTCTTTTGTGGCCTGTACGAGTAGGATTTGATTTTTTTTGATCACTTCCTGGATTTTATACTTTATGACGTTTTGTTTTTTTATTTTTTCTATGTAATTTTCGTCTGCAACGTCTTCTAACTCAGATAGCTCTGAAGTTGAGATGTTATCGAGCACAGCATCAGCTAATTCAGGTGTTTCTGTTTTTTCAACAGCTTTTGAAGATACATCGCTCTCAATAGGTTCTCTATCTTTAATAGGAACATTGTAATAATCTGAGTGAATCTCGGAGAATGGAATGAAACCATGTTTGTCTTCGCCATAATCTACAAATGCCGCTTGTAAAGAAGGCTCTACGCGCATTACTTTTGCTAGATAGATATTTCCTTTGATATAATTTTGTTCTGATGTTGAATACTCGAACTCTTCTAACATCTTATCTTTGACTACAGCAACCCTAGTGTTTTTAGGATAAACCGCATCAACTAATATTTTTTTATTCATACTTTTTAATCTTAACCTCCAAATCTTCTGAATTACGAAGGTTATACATTATTCAGGGTGCGTAGATTTCGCTACAAATTACGAGTGTTTGTTTTTTTTCTACCCTACAATAATATTTAACCATTCTTATTATTCGATTAATTATTTGCCTTTATTTTCAAACTTAGTATAATGCGTTTTTAAATAAATTCTACTGATAAATTTTTTAATTCTGCGAGGTTTTATGATTAATAGGCGTGAAAATGTTATTGAGTGGATCGTGAAATTACAGAATGATATTTGCAGTGCTTACGAGCAGATAGAGCTAGAATTTGACAGAGCGGGTACGCCAGGAAAATTTATCCAAAAAACCTGGGATAGAGATGGTGGTGGTGGCGGTGAAATGCGAGTAATGAGAGGGCGTGTTTTTGAGAAAGTTGGCGTGAATATTTCAACAGTGTATGGAAAATTTGACCCTAAATTTGCAAAAGAAATTCCGGGAACAGAAAGATCTCTTGATTTTTTTGCGTGTGGTATCTCTTTGGTAACCCACATGCATTCACCTCATATTCCAACCATACATATGAATACGAGATACATAGAAACAGAAAAGCATTGGTTTGGCGGTGGTATAGACTTAACCCCTACGATTATATACGATAAAGATTCTGAATATTTTCATAATAAGCTGAAAGAGTTATGTGATAAATATAACGATGATTACTATGATAAATTTAAAAAAGCATGTGATGAATACTTCTATATCAAGCATTGGAAAGAGCCCAGAGGTATTGGTGGTATTTTTTATGACTATTTAAACACAGAAGATTTTAATAAAGATTTTGGCTTTATGAAAGATGTTGGGAGATATTTTTTAGAAATATCGACAGAGATTGTAAGAAGGCATTTGTCAAAATCATGGACTGATGCAGAAAAAGATATGCAGTTTAAGAAACGAGCAAAATATGCAGAGTTTAATCTTGCTTATGATAGAGGGACAAGATTCGGATTTATGACTGGTGGTAATCCGGAAGCTATACTTGTGTCTTTGCCTCCTGTAGTGCATTGGTAAATTGTTATGGAAGTATCGCAAATACCCAATCATGTTGCAATTATTATGGATGGAAACGGTAGATGGGCTTCAAAACTTCATCTTTCTACAGTAGATGGTCATGAAAAAGGAGCAAAAGTTGCCAAAGAAATAGTGGAGTATGCGGCTAAAATTGGTATAAAATATTTAACTCTTTACACTTTTTCATCAGAAAACTGGCTACGTTCTGAGGAAGAAGTTTTGGGAATAATGAGCTTGTTAAAAGCTCATATTGCAAGTGATAGAAATCTAATTGTTGATAATAATATTAAGCTGAAAGTGATTGGTGATTTTACAAGATTATCTAAGGAACTTAGGTCTGATCTAAAAAAGCTTGAAGAGGAAACATCTAGTAATACGGGGATGACGTTAGTTATTGCTTTAAGTTATGGATCTAGAAATGAAATTTTAAATGCTATCACTTCTTTGCTTAAGGTGGTTGAAGAAAAAAAAATACTATCACAAGATATAACAGAAGAATTTTTTGCTAAGCACTTGTATACTAACGAGATGCCTGATCCAGATTTATTAATTAGAACGGGGAAAGAACAGAGACTAAGTAATTTTTTGTTATGGCAGATTGCGTATACGGAGCTTTATTTTTCTGAAGTAATGTGGCCAGACTTCACAACAAAGCATTTTGATGATGCGATAGCAGAGTTTATAAAAAGAGAAAGACGATATGGTAAATAAAATATTGAATTATAACTTGTTGTACAGAATCGTGTCTGCAGCTGTTTTGATCCCCATAGTTTTGTATATAACCTATATTGGTGATATGGCTTTTACTGTGATGTTGTTTTTTATAGTAATGTTGATGTCTTTTGAGTGGCAACGAATGATACCGGAGCGCGAATTTGGGGCATGGAAGTGGAGAGCTATGGGTGTTGCGTATATTATTATTCCCATCGTATCTTTTGTATGGCTCAGAGATGGAGAATTTGGTTATATTGGTATAATGTGGTTGTTATTTACTGTATGGGGTGCAGATAGCATGGCATTCTTTTGTGGCAAGCTTATAGGTGGAGCAAAGTTATCAAAAATAAGCCCAAATAAAACCTGGGCTGGGTTATTTGGTGCTCTAATTGGTGGGACGCTCTTTGGTGTTGGAGTGTTAGTGTATTTTGCTGTGGAAATTACTGTTTCTCAGGTGTTTTATTCTTTTGTTGTGGCATCTCTTTCTCAATGTGGTGATTTATTTGAATCTGCTATAAAAAGACGTTTAAATGTTAAAGATACTGGTAATGTGATACCTGGTCATGGCGGAATCCTTGATCGGTTAGATAGCATGATCTTTAGTGTTGTTTTTGTAGTGTTGATAGTTATTTTTAACTTGTGGTGAATTTCTTTTATGAGAACTATTTCTATTTTTGGTTCTACTGGGTCTATAGGAGATTCGTGTTTAGATGTAATTCGTAATCTTCCAAGTGATCAATTTAGCGTTCTTTCTCTTGTTGCTAATACTAATTATCAAAAGCTTGCTCAACAAGCCATAGAATTTGCTGTTAAATTGGTAGTAATAAGAGAAGAAAAATATTATATAAAATTAAAATCTTTGCTTGCTAATACCAATATAAAAGTGGTGTGTGGAGAAAGTGGTATAATAGAGGCTTGTGCTCTAAAAAGTGATTTGGTGGTTGGGGCTATAGTCGGTATTGCAGGATTAATCCCAGTATATAATGCAATTCTTGCAGGAAGCGATATTTTGTTGGCTAATAAAGAAAGTTTAGTATGCGCTGGTGGTATTATAATGAATCTTGCCCAAGAAAAAAATGTCAAGATTATACCAGTTGATTCCGAGCATAATGCAATTTCACAAGTGTTTGACGGAGCACAAAAAAAATCTATCAATAAGATTATTTTAACTGCGTCTGGTGGACCGTTTAGAGGCAAATCAAAAGATGAGCTGAAAGAAGTTAAGCTTGATGATGCGTTGAAGCACCCAACTTGGAAAATGGGTAAAAAGATTACTATAGATTCTGCTACAATGTTTAACAAAGGTCTGGAGATTATAGAAGCACACTATTTATTTGGTATGGATATTGATGATATTGAAGTAATAGTTCATCCTCAATCTATAATTCACAGTATGGTAGAATATAAAGATGGTTCTGTTTTAGCTCAGTTATCAAAGCCTGATATGAAAATCCCTATATTAAATTCTCTATATTATCCTAGGCGCTATTCAAGTAACTTTGTTATGAATAAAATGGATTTTACAAACTTAACAAATTTAACTTTCGAGCAAGTAAATCATGAGGCTTTTCCTTCGATAAACTATGCTAAAGATGCTTTAAGAAAAGGGGGGGTGGCACAAGTTATGCTTAATGCAGCAAATGAAGTATTGGTGGAGTGTTTTTTGGAAAGGCGTATAGGTTTCTATAGTATATTTGAGACTATTGCGTATATGTTATCTCAGGATTTATTGTGTCAGGAGGCATTAAAAGATATTGATGGCGTTATATCTTTTGACAAATATTGTCGTGACATAACTTATGACTATATTAAGAAGCATCTTTCTGACAAATAGATTTTTATTTGTATTGTGCGCTTGTAATGAAAACGCTAGTTATTTCTAGATATGTCTTGTATAAATAAAATCATTCAATTAGCGTATAACGTGCATAAAGTAGGTTTGTAAATGTTGGATATTTTTTATAATATTTTTATTTTTGTCATTGTAATCAGTGTCATAGTTTTTGTGCACGAGTATGGCCATTACTATGTTGCAAGACTTTGTGGTGTTATGGCTACAGATTTTTCTATAGGTTTTGGCAAGAAAATTTGTGGGTTTAAAGATAAGAGAGGTACTGAGTGGAAAATTAGCATGATCCCGTTGGGGGGATATGTAAAGTTCTTAGGAGATACTGATTTTACTAGTGCTCAAGATTCTAAGCCATCAGACATACCTGAGCATATACGAAAGCATGCATTTGCAACACAAAATCTCTTGAAAAAATTTGCTATAGTTGCAGCTGGTCCTATTGCTAATTTTATATTCGCTATCATCATCTTTGCAGCTTTTTATTTGTATTTTGGCAAGGTGGTTGTTGCTCCAGAGGTTACTTTTGTAGAGAAAGGTAGTGTCGCAGAAAAATCAGGATTTAAACAAGGAGATGTTGTTGTAAATATTGATGGAAATAAGATTGACCAGTTTTCTGATGTTGAAATGTATGTAACAACACATCCTAATATTCAACTGTCTATCGCTGTAAGTCGTAATGGCGAGATTGAAGTGATAACAGTAGTGCCACAACCTGTTAAAGTGAAAGATAGTTCTGGGGAGGAAATTGAAATAGGTAAGCTTGGGATAGGTTCAAATAAATTTACTAAGAAAGATTATAATATACTTAGTGCCACGGCTGCTGCTTATAGTGAATCTTTAAAAATTACCACTATAAGCCTAAAAGCTCTAGGGCAGATGATCACTGGTAAAAGAGATACTAAAGATTTGGGGAGTGTCATTAGAATATCTAAATATGCCGGTAAAAGCGCAAAACAGGGCGTGTTTGTCTTGGTGTGGTTTATGGCAATGATTTCATTGAACTTAGGTTTAGTCAATCTATTCCCAATTCCACCTCTTGATGGTGGTCACTTGTTTTTATACATTACTAGGTTTTGTTTGGGTAAAAAAATATCTAGCTATGTTGAGAAGTGGTTGCTCAGGGTTGGTATTATGATAATAGTATTTTTAATGGTATTTACCATAGTAAATGATATTTTGCATATATAGGATTAAAATGAGATTTTTATTTTTGATTTTGTTACCGTTTTTTGCTTTTAGTGCTTTTGCAGAAGAGGTTAATATTAAAAATGATACAATTAAGCAGATTAATGTTGTTGGTAACAAGAGAACTGATACGACCACAATTGTTTCTTACACTGAGTTTAGCAAAGGTGGTCAATATACTAAATTAGCGTCGGAAGAGTCTTTAAAAAAACTATATGCGACTGGTTTTTTTTCTGAAGTCAAAGTGAGATTTAGTGATCATGTCGTAACTGTGTATGTAGAAGAAAACCCTATAATTAAAGAAATTCATTTTTCTGGAAATAATAAGCTTAAAAAAGATCTTCTTATGTCGGAGATATCATTGAAGCCTAGGATGTTTTTTTCTAAAGCCAAATTACAGCACGATGTAAGAAGAATTGTTGAGTTATATGATAAGTCTGGGCATTATTTTACAGTTGTTACTCCTAAAATTGCAAAACTTTCCCAAAACAGAGTGGATTTGTTATTTGATATTCAGGAAAGTAAAAAATTAAAAATAAAGAAAATAATTTTTGTTGGTAATAAGCATTTTTCAGGAGAAACATTACGTTCATCAATTATGTCGAAAGAAGATAAGTTTTATAATTTCTTTAGACCGGATTATTATGATCCAGACATGGTCGAGTATGATAAAGTTCTGCTGAGCCGTTTTTATACTCAACACGGATATGCTAACTTTAAAGTGATTTCTGCTGTAGCAGATATATTACCTTCTAAAGATGGTTTTTATTTAACTTTTACAATAGAAGAAGGTGCTAAATATAAGTTTGGCGATGTAAGAATTTTAAATCCTATTAAAAATATTAATACTAAAGATTTGGAATCTATGGTATCTTTTAAAAGAGGACAGATCTTTAATTCAGCCAGTGTAGATAGTGCGATTAATAATATCACTAAATATTTTGCTAATCATGGTTTCCCGTTTGTAAAAGTGGTGCCGGAATATAATCTGGATGAAAATTACAAGCTAGTTAATGTTGTCTTTAAAATAGCTGAATCAGTAAAAATATATATAGGTCGTATCAACATTAATGGTAATGTGAAAACATATGATTATGTAATAAGAAGAGAATTTAGATTGGCAGAGGGTGATCCGTATAATGCATTTCTAATTGATAGATCTGAACAAAGACTAAAAAATCTAGATTTCTTTGAAAAAACACAAATTTCAACTCAACCTACCAGTGCTAGTGATGTAGTTGATCTCAATGTTAATGTTGAAGAAAAATCAACAGCGAATATTAAGTTTTCTGTTGGGTATTCTACTACTGATGGTCCTTTAGGTATGATTTCTTTGGTTGAAAAGAACTTGTTTGGAAGAGGGCAAAATTTCCATGTTAAGTTACAAAAGAGTCCAATTAATTTTGGCGTGGGTACTGGATTAACTCAGCCGAATTTTATGGGAAGCTCAGTAGATGCTGGATTCTCTGTAGGATATAATAAAGAAGAAAACCATAAATCTTCTTTTGGTGTAGATTCTAATTCTAAAGCTTTTAATTCAGAGTATAGTTTTGGTTCTGTATTTGTGTCTTACGATATTATAGAGGCGCTTTCACATTCAGTGAATTATAGTTTAAGTCAGGAAAAAATTGGTGGCGTTAGAGATAATGCACCTCTTATTGTAAAAGAACAAGTTGGCAAGAATGTTATATCATCTGTTGGGCATGATTTAACTTATAATCTTACAGATAGTCCAATCAAACCAACCTCTGGTTATATAGTCAGTCTAGTACAAAATATTGCTGGTTTAGGCGGGACTTCTAAATATCTAAAAAATATTGTGACGGGGAGTTATTTCTATCCAGTGTGGAGTGATATAGTATTAAAATTTGGTGGAAATGTAGGTTATATTAAAGGTTTGGGTAAGGATATAAGAATTAGTGACAATTTCTATCTGGGTGATCAATTGTTTAGGGGGTTTGAATCAGCGGGGATAGGTCCAAGGGATAAAGTTAGTCACGATGCTTTAGGTGGTAAATTCTACTATAAAGGAACAGTTGAGGCGATGTTCCCTATTCCTGGTATACCAAAAGATCTAGATTTTTCTGGAGCAGTATTCTCAGATTTTGGTAGTAATTGGGGAGTAGATATTCCTAAAAATAGCAGATATACCAAAGCAGATTTTTATGATAAACATTCTATTCGAGTGAGTACGGGTGTAGGGTTTATATGGATTACCTCCATGGGGCCTTTGAGAGCAGACTTTAGTAAAGTAGTAAAGAAAGAGAAATTTGATCAAACAAAAGTATTTTTATTCTCGTTCTCAACAGCATTATAAAGAGAATATATGAAGTGGTTTTTTTCAGGCATTGCACTCTTGTTTTTGTGGGTTAATATTGCTAGTGCTTCATTCTCTTATTTTGTTGTCGATATTGATAAAATTATAAATAGCTCTAAGTCTTATAATGAGTTTAAGACAAGATGGGAAAAAGTTAATCTTAAGTATCAGAAAGAAATAGAAATATACGAAAAAAAGATAGATCCCTTAGATAAAGAGCTGTTATCTAATAGTAATATAGATGAACAAGAATTAAAAGAGTCACGTAATCTAATTGGTAAGTACGAAAATAAAATCAGGCAATTAATGCAACAACGTACTGTAGTGTTAGATAAGGCCATGGTTGACGCTTTAAACATTGTTAGAATGAATATTTCAGCTATAGTTCAAGAATATGCAAATTCTTACAAAGCTGATCTTGTGTTATCTACTTCTCAGGTGGTCTATTATACTAGTAATTTGGATCTGACACAAAAAGTTTTAAATAAGCTCAATGAGAAGTTAAGCAGAGTTAATATAGAAATTAATAGTAATATTAATGCAGAATAATGTTATTTTTTTTAAAAATTATGGGCCTTTTTCATTAGAGTTTCTAAGTGAATATGTAAGTGCTCAGCTTTATTTAGATAATAAAGAAGTGTCTAATAACAAAGTGGCTAATGTTATGATCAATAACATTGCATCTTTAAGCAAAGCGGCAGATGGACATTTATCTTTTTTATCTAATATCAAGTACAAAGATGAAGTTTTTCTAACAAATGCTACAGCATGTATCTTAGAAAAGAAAACTTTTAGCTCTGATGAGTTTAGATTAAAATTGCCTAAAAACATGTATGTCATGCTTGTAGAGAATGCTTATTTTAGTTTTGCTCGGATATCTTCCTTGTTTTATCCTCAAGAAACAAGTGGTTTTAGTGAGGTTTCGACAAATTCTTTTATCAGTAAGAGTGTCGTGCTGGGTAAAGATTGTCGTATTATGGACAATAGTTATATTGGTAAGAATGTAAGAATTGGTGATAACGTAATAATTTATCCCAATGTTTTTATCGGCGATAATGTTGTCATTGGTAATGGTTCGGTAATACATGATTCCGTGTCTTTAAGATATTGTCTAATAGGAGAAAGAGCCATAATTCATCCTGGAGTGCGTATAGGACAAGATGGTTTTGGCTATGCGGTTGATAAAGGTCAGTATATAAAAGTACCTCAGATTGGTAGTGTGATTATTGGTAATGATGTTGAGATTGGTGCAAACTCTACCATTGACAGAGGCACTATAGAAGATACTATTATTGGTGATATGACAAAGATTGATAATTTAGTGCAAATTGGTCATAATGTTATAATTGGCAAGAATTGTTTTGTGGTATCTCAGGCAGGAATAGCAGGGAGTACAAAACTTGGTAATTATGTTGTGTTGGGTGGACAAGTTGGTGTGGCTGGTCATTTGAATATAGGTGATTATGTGCAAGTTGGTGGTCAGTCAGGGATTATGAAAGATATTGATTCTAAAGAGGTGGTGTGGGGATGTCCTTCTTTGCCCATAAAAGAAAAAATGAGGGAAATAGTGATGTTAAAAAAACTAATAAACAAGGATAAATAATGTCAGAAAATGTAGAAATTGATATTCAGGGTATCATTAAAAGAATTCCTCATAGGTTTCCATTTTTACTTGTGGACCGTATTAAACATTTAGAAAAAGATAAAAGTGCTATTGGGATAAAAAACGTTTCAATAAATGAAAGTTTCTTTATGGGACATTTTCCAGATAGGCCTGTTATGCCAGGTGTATTGATTATTGAAGCTTTGGCACAAACAGCTGGTGTATTAGTGTGTGAGAGTAAAGCTGAATTCGCACACAATAAGTTAGTTCTCTTTACCTCTATTTCTGATGTAAAATTTAAGAAAATCGTTGTTCCTGGTGATCAAGTCGAGCTACATGTTCTTATTGAGAAACATAAAATGAATGTATGGAGATTTTCAGGTTTTGCAAAAGTTGATGGTAATGTTGTAGCTGAAGCAAACTTTTCAGCAATGATAGTGGATAAATGATGTCTATTCATAATACTGCGATAATTGATAAAGATGCCAAGTTAGGAAATGGAGTAGTTATTGGACCATACTCTGTTGTTGGTGCTAGCGTTACTTTAGGTGATAATGTTGAATTAAAATCACATGTGGTTATTGATGGTAACACTACCATTGGTGACAATACAACAATTTTTAGTTTTGCATGTATAGGTTCTGTTACTCAAGATAAGAAATATAAAGGTGAAGAAAGTAAGCTTATTATTGGTAAAAATAATATTATTAGAGAATATGTTACTATTAATCCAGGTACGCATGGTGATTTGAAATGCACTTTTGTTGGTGATAATTGTTTGCTAATGATTGCTTCTCATATAGCCCATGATTGTGTCATTGGTAATAATGTCATTTTATCTAATAATGCCACTCTAGGTGGGCATGTTGTTGTTGAAGATAATGCAATATTAGGTGGGATGACAGCAGTACATCAATTTGTTAGGATTGGTAGGAATGCTATGGTTGGTGGGATGACCGGGGTTGAGCTTGATGTCTGTCCTTATACTATGGTCAAAGGTGAAAGAGCTTTTATGTCTGGCTTGAATCTGATCGGTCTAAAGCGTCATAATATAGACAAAGATTCGATACATAAGTTAAAAACATTATATGATCTTTTATTCTCTAAAGATATGCAGTTTTTAGAGGCTATTGAGCATGTAGCACAAAAATTTGATAATGATATTTATGCAAAAGAAGTAATAAGATTTTTGCGCGCTGATAAATCAAGAGGAGTCTGTAAACCTAAGGAGTAACATAAATGCCAAATAATATCGCTATTATTGCAGGTAGTGGTTCACTTCCATCCTTAGTACTTAATTGTATCTCTAAAAATGCCCATAAAAAAGTTTGTGTGCTGGCAATTAAAGATAATGCAGAGGTTTCCTTATTTCATAATATTGATTGTGCAGTTATTCATTTAGGGCAAGTAGAAAAAGCAATCAGATTCTTACGTGAACATTTTGTCACAGAGATTTTGCTTGCAGGCGGAATCAAGAAACCATCTCTGTTGTCGATGAAAATAGATAAGAAAGGTTTGTTGTGTTTGGGTAAATTAGGATTAAAAGTTTTATCTGGTGGAGATGACAAGCTTCTGAAAGTGGTAATTGATTTGTTTGAAGCCGAAGGTTTTAAAGTTGTATCAGTGCAAGATGTAGCACCATCGTTACTTGCTAGCAAGGGAGTCATAGGAAAATATTCGCCATCTAAGCCTGATTTACAAGATATAGAGATTGGTAATAATGTTTTATTAAGAATGGGAGATCTTGATATAGGACAGTCAGTAATTGTAGAAAATGAGGTTGTACTTGGTGTTGAAGCGGCAGAAGGAACTGATAAGCTTATTGAGAGATGCAGTGTTTTAAAGAAAGAAAAGCAAGGTGTTGGTGTTTTGGTTAAAAGAAAAAAAACACATCAGGATATAAGGGTTGATTTGCCAACAATTGGTATTAATACCATAGAATTGGCATATCGCAGTGGTTTTAAAGGTATTGCTATTGGAGCAAATGAGAGTTTGATTCTTGATAAAGAATCTGTTATTAATTTAGCTAATAAATATAAGTTGTTTTTGGTTGGTATTTAAATGAAGTTATTGTTAGAAGTATTACCGTTAGTAGTATTTTTTATTTGTTACAAGCTTTTTGGCATTGTTGGTGCAACATATGCGATTGTAGTTACTTCGGTCATTAGTATAGTTATGCATTATCTGGTTTTTAAAAATATTCCTAAAGCAATGATCATTAGTACAGGCCTTGTAGCTGTTATGGGTGGTGCTACTGTAGTTAGTGGTGATAGCTATTTTATCAAGATGAAACCAACATTATTCTTTGCAGCGATTTCGTGTATATTATTTTATGGTGTGTGTATAAAAAAATATTATATCAAAGTAGTTTTTGGGCAGGTGTTTGTAATGTCAGATGAAGCATGGAATATTGTCTCACGTAGAGTAATCGTATTTTTTATTTTAATGTCTATATTAAATGAATATATTTGGCGAAGTTTTTCTGAAGATACATGGGTATCATTTAAAGTCTTTGGATTTTTTCCTATTCTTCTTGTTTTTATGCTGTTGCAACTGCCATTATTGAATAAATATAATGAGCGGAAAATATTAAAAAAGTAATCTTTTTAGACAGTTTCTTCAGGAGTCTCAGGAGAGTTTCCTACTAACTTTAAATCATCTTCTGCTAAACGTGTGCTGCATAATTCACTTAGGCTGTTAGTTTCTGCTAAATCTCCAGTTATAGCTTTTAAAGATTCTTTAAAACAATGCGATCCAAGTTTTGTTAGAGTATTTAATTGTTGATAAGTGATGATTTGAAGAGCAAGATCTGGTGGTAGTAGCCTTAGAGCTTCGTATTGTGTATAACTATAAAATTTAAATATTAGGTCAATATTTTCTATTCCTATTTTTTTTAAAACATCAAATAAGAGAGCGTTGCGAAATTTTAACGCCAGCTTATCGTTTTTTAGTATTTTTAGAGCCGCTACTTGAGAAAATTCACTAAAGTGTAATGCAGACCTTGCATTCTCTTCTGGAGTTGTATCTGTGCGTTTAGATAACTCTTCAAAAGCTAAAAACTGATTGTGGTTTTGAAATTTCAATGCTATGTTGCGGTGTTTTTTTTCTAATTTTTCAAATATAGCGCTTTGCTCATAGCTAGTAAATTCGTCAGGTTCTGTTATTTTTAGATCGTTATTTTGCTGTTCTTTTAGACAAGTGCTGCTATCTTGTAAATAGTTTTCTGTTATATCAGCCACAAATCACCTCATATTTAAAAATATTAAATAAACTGTAAACTAGTTGTGGAAAGTTATCAATATGTTTATAAATTTTGAGTGTTATAAATTATCGTAGAAGGTGCCTATGCAGCTAGTATACTCTTCCAGAGTTTCACTTATACATTGTTCTAGGCACAAAACTTGTTCAGAGTGTGTGAATTTTAATGCTAAGTCAGCATTTTGTGCGCCCACAATTTCAAGTGCTTTTGTTTGAAAATTGTTGATAAAATCTAGAGCTCTTTGTGGAATATTTTGTAATGATTGAAGCGCAGTGACTTGGCTAAACAACTCAAATTTTAAGGCAAGTGTCGTTTCGTTTAGTCCTAGTATTTGCAAAGCCATTACTTTCTCACGAGTATCAAAATCTACTGCTAGAGTACTGTTGCCAAGCAATTTTAGAGCATCTAGTCTGTGTTGATTATCGATTTTTTGTGCTAGGTCTGTGGAATCTTTGCCTAATATTTTTAGAGCTTCTATTTGGAAGGGATTTGTGTATTCTAGCGCTTCTTTATTGTCACCCAATATTTTTAATGCTTCTACTTGAAAAGTGTTATTAACTTGGATAGCAAGTTCCCAATCTTTTACTATATTCATCGCTGCGCTTTGATTATGATCAGGAAATCTTTTTGCTTCTTCAATATATTTGGTGCCAAAAGTTAGTAAAATCAATAATTTTTCTAAGGTATCAATGTTTTCTGCATCACGAGTTCTTTTTGGACCAAGTATTTGTAAAGCATGGCGTTGAGCAAGATTATAGGTTCCACATATTTTAGAATTATCGATGGATTTTTGTAACCACTCTAATTTTTTTAGAAAATCTTCGCTCATTTTTCCTCTGTTTTACTTGTTATAAAGTAAAATAACTTACATAACTAGTCAAGAAAAATTAAGAAATCTTTATAATAATTGAATAATTTAAAGTTTGCTTAATACATCTAGTACCAGGTCTTTTTGGTAGGGTTTTTTGATATAAGCAACGATGCCAAGATCATATGCTTTGTTTATTTCTAGATCATTAGAGATGCCAGTTTGTAATATAACAGGAATATTTGCTAGGGTTGGATCGTTTTTGATCTCTTTTAACACATCAAGTCCGTAGATGTCTGGCATCATCATATCTAATAATATTGCATTTATATCATGACTATGTTTCTTTAAAAAAGCCAAGCCTTCGATGCCGCCATGTGCCTTGATAAGTTTGTATTTTGTTTTCATTAATATAAACTCCATGCTGATCAAGCAAGTTTCTTCGTCATCGATCATTAAAACTGTGGATTGTGTATTACTTTTATCAGTGGTTGTTGAGTGTTTAAGTTGTGATTTGTAGTGTTGTGTAACTGGAATAGTAAAATGAAACTTTGTATCATCTGTGGTATTTTCAGCCCAAATCTTACCTCCATGACCTTTGATAATTTGATTACATATGGACAGTCCAAGTCCTGTACCCCCAGCTTTGGTTTTTGTTCTCTTACTTTGATTAAAAGGTTTAAAGATACTAACAAGTTCTTCTTCGGGAATGCCAATTCCTTGGTCTGTGATTGTAAATGTTAGGACTTCTTGAATGGTATTATTAAGGTTCTTTTCTGCTCTATGTATTGTAGCGGTGATAGTGGTGTTTTTATGGCTAAATTTAATCGCATTTGTAAATAAATTGCGTAATACTTGTGCTATGCGTTCTTTGTCAATTTCAGCATTCGGGTGCTTATTTTTTATAAATTTTATTTTGATATTTTTGTCTAAAATATACAGCATTCTGCATTCTTCAATTATATCTTCGATTATTTGATTCATATTATGCGTATGGAAATCAAAAATCATCTTTCCATCTGTAAATTTTGAAATGTCTAACAAAGTTCCTACAAGTGAAGAAAGTCTTGTGGCATTTGTGACAATTTTTTGTACAAGATTTAGCTTTTTTTTATTGTTAAAAGTATCCCAGTGAGTAAGTAACCCCTCTGAGATGTTGGTAAAGCCTTGTATAGGAGTGCGGATTTCATGATTAAGATTATTAAGAAACTCTGTTTTTATATCTAATGCTTTTTGTAATTCGCTTGTTCTCTGAATAACTTTTTGCTCTAAAGAGTTGCTTAAGTGCGTTATCTGCTCAATATAGTCAATCTTTTGTTTATACATTGACTCTCTCTTGTGGGCAAAGATTATAAAGTAAATTACAGGGGCGCTGTATGAGCTGGTCATGCGCCAAAACAACGAACTTATCTCGAATTCTGGGTTACCGTAAAGTGTAGCAAGGTACGCAAAAAAACTGCCTAAAAAAACAAGTATAACATAGCTAATCCAGTCGACAAAAAAGGTTAAAATTGTTAAGCCAACTAAGCCATTTATATACCAGATGCTTAGTGACTGATTTTGTAGCAACATGTAAATAAAGAAGAAAGGTAAGGAGTATAGGAGTGATATATAAAAAATGAATGTTTCGTATTTTATTAGTATTTTTGGCCAATAATCTCTTATAATAAATAAGAAGCCAAACACTCCCACTGCCAATCTTAGAGGGAAATTTTCATAGCCAGTAGGTGCAACAAAAGCGATGTTGAAGAAATAAAAACCAACATATGCTATGATCAGTATAGATCCAAATATTGTATAATAAGGCCGTGCTTCGCTTACATTAAAAGAAAGTCGCTGTTTAATTTTATCCTTCATTACTATTCTCAAGATTTTCACCTAATATTAGTACATGAGTTGTCATGCTAACTTCATATTCACCATTGTCATTTTTAAAGTTGGTATGAAGGTGTTTTGATAGCTCATCTCTAGTAGCTTTAGTATTCACGTCACACAAGCAGACTCCAACAATATGTAACATAGTTTCTAGAGATTGTGCGTTCATCTTTTCTTGAAAAAAAAGATGCTCTCCAGTTTTAAATCTTTTTTCTGTATATTGTTCAAAGGTAGTAAAGCTAAAGCCCTGACCCCCAAAATAATCGGTGATTTTAGATCTGTCATTACCGTCATTGTAGGTGATTATCATTATACCGTTTGGTGCTAAAAATTTTGATAAATCATTAACTAAAGTATGTCTCGATGCTGGTGGTATGTAATATAGAATATGTGATAGCATAATTAGATCGTAGTGTCCTTCTAATGATGGCATCTGTTCTAAAATATCACCATTAATTTTTATGATTGGAGTTTTATTCTCCCAGTGATTCTTTGGTAAAGTATCTAAAGATTCAATGTTTGTGTCTACAGCGACTATTTGTTTAAAGTGTATACCAAAGAACTTACTCACTTCTCCATTTCCAATTCCGATATCTAACATTCTATTGTAGTTCTTTATTTTATTATGCAGTATGTTTCCGAACACTTCATATTGGTGTTCTACTTCTAGCGAAGAGTTGCGTAATAAATCAACTGCGGTTAAATAATGAGTATGATTATCGAATTTGCCAAATGTATTGATGTTAGGCAGAGATGGATCAGTATTGTTAAGCCTTATGGACAAGATGCTGGTGTTTGTTTTAAAATCAGAGTCTCGTAATTTTATTTTTTTCATTTTCAGTAATTTAAATATTAATTAACTACCCTCTTCAAGCAAAAGATATACTGAGTTTTGTATGAAATGTCAATTCTACCAAAAAGAATAAAGTGGATGGGAGTTACATTTTAGAGATTTTTTTGATTTAAGTATACGTCTTAGTGAGATAAAAAGGCTTTATTTGCAAAATTAGACTCAAAGGTAAGTGCATTAGTTAGTATTAAAGAACGAAGTGATGTGTCAACAGTTTTCTGGACAAGTAGTTACGCAATTTTTTGTATAGCTTCATATTCTACTGGTGACAAGTAATCATTAGTAGAATGCATTCTAATGCGGTTATAAAAAACCTCAATATATTTAAATATCACATTTTTTGCCTCCTCTCTGGTTTTAAATTTACATTGACGTCCTAATTCGTTTTTTAAGGTATGAAAGAAGCTCTCAGCAACGGCATTATCCCAACAATTACCTTTACGGCTCATGTGCTGAATGATCTGATGTGCTTTGATGATTTGCAAATGACTATCAGCAGTATACTGGCTGCCGCGATCAGTATACCAAACTAATCCAGTGGCAGGTTTGCGCTACCAAATTGCCATCTTTAAAGCATTGTTTACTAACTCTGTTTTCATATTGTTAATCATTGATCAACCTACAATCTTCCGTGAATAAAGATCAATTACAGTCGATAAATGCAACCATCCTTCTTCTGTTGCAATATAAGTAATTCACCTACCCAATAGCGATTCTGCTCTTTAACTTTAAACTTTCTATGCAGTAAATCGGGGGCTACAGCTCCGTTATGCTTAGAATCAGTAGTCGCTTTAAACGTATGCTTAGTTCTACACATCAAATTAGCGCCTTTCATTAATCTAATGATGCGCCTACGACTAATAAACTTACCTTCCCTTGATACTTCTAGAGCCATAATTACTGCGGTCTTTATCAAAAATTAGCTTAATCATTGCGGTAAGTCTTGCATCCTCTTTCTCTCTAGCACAACCAGAACTATCTAGCCATTCATAATAGCTACTGCGGGATACTCTTATAAATCTACACATTACTGCAATGGAAAACTCTCCTTGATAATTCTTTATCCAGGCGTACTTTACTGAGAATGGCTGACAAAGTACGCTGCAGCTTTTTTTAATAAACCACGCTCCTGCATAACTCTAGCAAGATCTTTTCTTAATCTCTTGTTTTCGTCATATATATGCTCGTTATTATTTGCTCTATTGATCAAAGCTTTAGGACATCCATGTTTCTTTATCCACGTGTATAACGTGCTTTTCTTTAATCCTAAATCATCGGCAGTTTGGGCTACTGGCTTCTCTGGCTCTAACGATAATTTAATAGCTGATTCTTTAAATTCTGAATTGTATTCGGTTTGGTGTCTCCTAGACATTTTCTGATCTCCTTACTTGAGTTTTTAGTTTATCATACTTGTCTGCCTTAGTGTAGCCACTTCAGAAGGGCCTGTGCACAGCTTGGTATACAACTGATACACGCGTATTCACCAGAAGCGAAGATCAGAAAGGCTATTTGGTTCTTGGCAACACAGGCTTCCTCAAGAGTTGAGAGTAAATAACATCATTACTGTAGAGGATTCAAATCGCTACCTTAAGTATGTATTTATTGTGGATTATAACTCTAAATTCAGTGTTAAACCGCTGGAAGATGAAACAACCTTTGTGCCATATATAGGTAGAGATCTAGACGATATCTTGTGCATACAAGAAGAACGTATTGTAGCAAAAGATAACACGGTGTCCTATAAAAGCAAAACTCTACAAATCCCAGCTAACCAGTATCGCTATCACTATGTTAAGTGCCAAGTCATGGTCCATGAATATACTATGCCGAATTGTATGTACAGAGACGCACACTTTCACTCCAAACAAATCAAGCATCTCAACTGTTCGTACACTATGAATCCTCTAGAAAATCTAGGTTTTTCTTTGAAGCACCCCGTGCAAATGGTGTGATCAAATTTAGTTAGAAATTTGGCCTTATTGCAGCTGTGCTGTCATGTATTTCTTTAAGTGTTAGTAAAATATTTAACTGAATGATAATGCAGTGTTAATTTATCAAGCCTCATTATTTATGGCGTTTGAAAGGTGATTCTTTGTGGTTGTAATACATATTTCTTTTAGTGCTAAGGTAACAATTAAGCTTAAGTTATTCAAAGTTTATTTACTTTTTTGATAAAATTACTTACCATGTCGGAAAATCAATCATAATCGTATCGTGGTAGACTACGTTCAAACATTCGCCGATAGCATATCATCAGTACAAACTGAGGGAAGGTATCGAAATTTTTTGAACATCTCACGTCAAGTGAACTCTCCAGTATCTGCCGTCAACAATCTTTCTGGTAACCCTTTTACTCTCTGGTGCATCAATGATTACCTGGGAATGTCACAACATCCAAAAGTTCTAAAAGCAGCTATAGATGCTATCTTAACCATGGGACTGTCTGGAGGCACAAGAAATATTGGTGGAACTAATGCTTCAATAACTCTATTAGAACAAGAAATAGCTGATCTTCATCAAAATCAAGCTGCTTTAGTATTCACTTCAGGCTTACGTTGCTAATGATACAACTCTGGCTACTCTCGCTAAACTCCTACCAAATTGCATCTTTTTTCTGATGAACATAACCATGCATCAATGATTGAGGGAATTAGTAGAAGTAAGGCAGAGAAATATATCTTTAGACATAACGATGTTAAACATCTTGAATCACTAATCTCTAAAGCTCCCCGTGATCGCCATAAAATTATTGTCTTTGAATCGGCGTATTCAATGGATGGGACAATTTCGCCAATAGCTCAAATTTGTGAAATTGCTGAACGTTACAACGCTATCACCTATTTAGATGAAGTCCATACAGTAGGTTTGTATGGACAGCGAGGAGCTGGCATGGCTGATCATCTGGGAGTAGCTGACAAAATCACGATTATTCAAGGAACTCTATCTAAAGCTTTTGGTACAATTGGGGGATATATTGCTGCCGATTCAATAATTGTTGATGCCATACGCAGTAATGCCCCTGGTTTTATTTTTACCACCTCGCTACCACCAGTCATCACAGCTAGTGCAACCGCAAGTATCCAGCATCTAAAAGAAAGTAATTACGAAAGAAAATTACTACAACAAAAAGTTGCGCATACAAAAAAATTACTAAAACAGCATAAAATCACCATTATTGAAAATGACTTTCATATTATTCCAGTGTTAATTAATGATCCGGTCAAAGCAGAACAAGCATCGCGGCGACTACTTGATGAGTTTGGTATTTATCTACAACATATTAATTATCCAACCGTACCAAAAGGCTCCGAAAGACTACGTATTACTCCAACTCCTTTTCACACTGATGAAATGATTTTATCACTAGTCCAAGCACTAAAACGAGTGTTTTTAAGTCTTTCTATTGCAGAAAGTGCAGCATAACAAACTAAAAATACCACGGAGCAAATAGGGATTTGCTAAATAAAGATTGTTATTAGTTTGTATTTCTATATTACCTCTTGAAAAAGAGGAGGTTATATGGATATATGCAAAGGTTGCGGTAGCACAAAGCTAATAAAGAATGGCACATCAAAAGGAGTTCACAGATACAGATGCAAAGAATGTGGAGGGACTTTCCGTTCTGGGGATTTGCGTCTTAAGTATGGTCTTGCAAAACGTATCAAGGTGATCAAGATGTACTTAGAAGGAGTTGGAATAAGGTCTATAGAGC
>JAGORE010000006.1 GCA_018062985.1 Rickettsiales bacterium
CATTATTCCTGTATTGTACATGAATTGGTGATTGCGTAATATTAAGAAATAATCTGTGATTATATGTTTTGTATTTATTTTTGTTCGTTTTTTTGTTTCTAGTGTTTCTTCTAAATAAAGGAAATTTGCTACAAAAGAGAATGCGGCAAATAATGTAATAAATAGAAATGTTGATTGCCAACCAAAGCTAATTTGTAACCATCCTCCTATTGCTGGAGCAAAGGCGAGTGTTGCGGTAACAACGCCACTTAAAAACGCGATTAATCTTGCTGCTTTTTCCGGGGTATATTTGTCCATAATTACTGCGCATGGTATTGCCATTGGTATTGCCACAAACGCTCCTTGGATAAATCTCCAGAATATTAAAGAGGTAATGTGTTCTGATAATGCGCATCCTAGGCTAGAAATTGTAAATCCTAATAGAGAAATTAAGATCGGTTTTCTTCTGCCATAACTATCTGATAGTGGTCCGCTTATTAAGCTTCCTAAAAAAATACCGGCAAAATTCATGCTTACAACAAGCTGTAATGTCTTTTCATCTGTCTTGAAGAATCTAAGCATTTCTGGGAAACTAGGGATGTAAATATCTGTTTCAATATAAGCGGCTATAAAAGTAATGATTAGTGCGAATAGTGTCAGATTGTCAGTCTTGATCTTCATGTTGTGCATGTTCAATATGTGATTAGAGTCTGTAATAATATCATGTAAAATATTATATACAATATGATGTGTCTTATGCGCTAGATATTTATAAAACTTCTAACATGTTCTTGACATTTTCGATTCTCTTATGTATTACTAAGATCTACCTTAGGTTTAAAGTGTATTAGAGATGGCAAAAAAGAACATAATTTTAGTAAAATTAGTAAGTACAGCTGGTACAGGTTATTTCTTTGTAAAAAAACGTAATCCAAAGAAATTAACAACAAAGCTTGCGTTTAGAAAGTACGATCCTGTAGTACGTAAGCATGTTGAATTTAAAGAACAAAAAATAAAGTAAGAATTTTATGACAACAAAGTTACGCTTAACAAGACATGGTTCCAAGAAACGTCCTTTTTATTGGTTGGTTGCAGCTGATGTTAGGTCTGCAAGAGATGGTAGTTATATAGAAAAACTAGGAACGTTCAATCCATTGTTAGACAAAGATAATCCTGAAAGAATAAAATTGAATAAGGATAGAATCGAGCATTGGTTTGATAAAGGAGCTCAGCCTACTGAGCGCGTGATCAAGTTGTGTAAACTTTCTAATATTAAACTTCCAAAAGCTATAGCAAAAAAATATGATGCAATTCTTGCTAAAAAAATTGCTGAGCATAAAGAAAGTTTAGAACAAGCGCAAAAAGAAGCTGCTGTACAACAAGCTGCAGAATCTTCTGAAGAAGCCAAAGCTGAATAATTATTTAATCTAGAGCGTTTTTTAAATAAAAGATCGCAAGCAAAGGTTTTTTGTGCTTGATCTTTATTATTTACGCTTTTAAAATCATTTTGATATTTTCCTGTGATTAGTGCATTGCATAGAGGTTTTGATGTTTAAAAGTTTATCGGATAATTTAAGCAAGATTTTTGATAAGTTAACAGGCGTTGGCTATCTTACTGAAGAACATATCAATAGCGCATTGCGTGAAATTAGAATTACCTTGTTGGGTGCGGATGTTGCATTGCCTGTAGTTAAACATTTGATTGCGCAGATAAAAGAAGAGGCTTTGGGGGAAAAGGTTGTGAAGAGCGTCACTCCCGGGCAAATGGTTGTCAAAATCGTTCAAGATAAATTAGAAGAGATTCTGTCTGTTGGTGATAGCAGTTTAAATTTACGTAAAGGTGCTAATACAGTAATTTTAATGGTTGGGTTACAAGGGTCTGGTAAAACAACTACATCTGGTAAGATTGCAAATAAATTAAAAAGCGAAGGTAAGAAAGTGCTTCTTTCTTCATTGGACGTTTATCGTCCAGCTGCGCAAGATCAGTTAAAAATTTTAGCGCGTCAGGTTGGAGTAAATTATTATGATAGTGGCAGTGAAAAACAACCAGTAAAGATTGCTAAGGCAGCTTTAGAAGAAGCTACTTTGTATGATGTTCTGATACTTGATACTGCTGGTCGTCTGCATATAGATGATAAGTTGATGAAAGAACTGGAAGAAATCAAAAAAATAACAAAACCTTCCGAAGTATTGTTAGTGCTGGATTCGTTAACCGGTCAAGATGCTATAAATATAGCTCAAGAGTTCGATTCTAAGATTGGTATTACTGGTAATGTTTTAACGAGGGTAGATAGTGATGCTAGAGGTGGTGCTGCATTAAGTATTAGTTATGTTACTCAAAAACCAATAAAGTTCTTGGCGATAGGGGAAAAAATTTCTGATATAGAAGATTTTCATGCTGATAGAGTGGCATCTAGAATTCTAGGTATGGGAGATGTTGTTTCTTTAGTTGAGAAGGCATCTCAGCTCGTAAGCCAAGAAGAATCTGAGCGGATGATGGAAAAAATGCAAAAAGGGCATTTTGATATGGATATGTGGGCTCAGCAGTTGAATAGTGTCAAAAAAATGGGGGGATTGTCCTCGATTATAAAAATGATTCCTGGGGTTAATAAGCTGACAGCTGGGATGCAAAATAATTCAATGATGGATGACTCTGTGATAAAGCATCAGTTGGCTATTATTAATTCCATGACACGTGAAGAGAGATCTTTCCCTAAGATACTTAATGCGTCGCGTAAAATAAGAATTTCAAAGGGTGCTGGTGTAGCTGTGCCTGAAATTAATAAGCTTGTAAAGCAATTTATTAAGATGCAAAAAATGATGAAACAAATGGGTGGTATGGATAAAAAGGCGCTGATGAGAGGTAATATACAAGATCTCTTACAAAAAATGCAGTAATTAGTAAATAAAACATATCAAATTTGTTCTGTAAAAAATCAAATATTTTGCTTGAATTTATTTGATTTCGGTGTTAGATTGACAAATCTCAATAATTTATTATTTTGTAGACAATGAGTAAAGCTAAGACAGCTAGTAAGAATAATCCAACGACTAGGGCCAAAAACAAGGATGTGTTTTATAATGGTCAAAAAGTAAAGCCAGTAAGATTTTTATCTATGAGTAGAAATTTTATTGCGGCTCAATTTGAAAATGGGCAGGTTGCTACCGATGCAAAGGGTCATCCTATTCCTTGGTCTGGTATTAAGAATTAAGAGGATAGCAATGGGAAAGTTAAAGACAAAATCTGGTGTTAAAAAGCGTTTTAGTCTCACAGGAAGTGGACAAGTAAAGTGTGGGCAAGCAGGAAAGCGCCATGGTATGGTAAAAAGAAGTAAAAGGCAGATTAGAGATCTTCGTGGTACTACTATCCTTAAAGATGTAGACGCTAGAATTGTAAAACAATTTATGCCATATTCGTAATTGAATAAAAGAAACAGGAGTATTTAAATGACTAGAGCAAGAGCAGGAAAAGTAAATAAGAATAGACATAAGAAGATTCTTAAGCTTGCAAAAGGATTTCGTGGTAGAGCTAAAAATTGCTTTCGTATAGCTGTTGAAAAGGTTGAGAAAGCATTGCAATATGCTTATAGAGATCGTAAAGTTCGTAAAAGAAACATGAGATCTTTATGGATTCAAAGAATTAATGCTTCTGTGCGTGAGCATGGTTTGACATATTCTGTGTTTATGGATGGTTTAAAGAAATCTAATATAGATATTGATAGAAAAATACTTGCAGATTTAGCAGCTCAGAATTCTAGCGATTTTGTAGATATTATCAACAAAGCTAAGGCCGCTCTTTAAGTTACCCAGCTAATTTTGGGACTAGATGACACAATTACAATCTATTTTAGAAAAAATTAAGCTCTCTATTTTAGACGTTTCTGATACAAAAGAGATTGAAAAAATAAGGCAAGAATATCTTGGCAAGAATGGCTATATCGTAAGCCAGATGAACCTTCTTAAAGATTTAGATCCAGAGCAGCGCAAAGTTGTTGGAAAAGAGATCAATGATTTTAAAGTTGAATTATTAAATATCATTTCTCACAAAGTAAACCAAATAGAACTTAGAGAAATTAACGATAAGCTTCGTACAGAGGCAATTGATGTTACTTTGCCACCTAGATATAGTTATAGCGGGACAATACATCCTATCTCCAAAACAATAAAAGACATTTCTGAAATATTTATTTCTATGGGTTTTGGTATAGAAGAAGGCCCTGATATTGAAGATGACTTTCATAATTTTACAGCATTAAATATTGGTGAAGATCATCCAGCAAGGCAAATGCACGACACGTTTTATGTAAGTGATTTTACTGAGAACATGGGGGTATTAAGAACTCATACTTCGCCTGTGCAAATTAGAAAAATGATGTCAGGAAAGCCGCCTTTTAGATTTATCTCTCCTGGACGAGTTTATAGATGTGACTCAGATACTACTCATACACCTATGTTTCATCAAATTGAAGGTGTTTGTATAGATAAAAATATCGATATGTCAAACTTGAAGTGGTGTCTCGAAACTCTGATTACACGCTTTTTTGGGAAAAAAGTGCAAATGAGGTTTAGACCTAGCTTTTTTCCATTTACAGAGCCTTCTGCTGAAGTTGATATTTTGTTTGACGATTCTGGACAGTGGCTAGAAGTTCTTGGCTGCGGAATGGTTCATCCAAGAGTTTTACAAAATGTTGGTGTGGATTCCGATAAATATCGAGGTTTTGCTTTTGGCTTGGGTATCGAAAGATTTGCGATGTTGAAATACAATATAAAAGATCTCAGAACGTTTTTTGACTGCGATATAAGATGGTCACAAAAATTTGGTTGTCGTTTTTTTGAATTTTAGTTTTTAGGTTTTCATGAAGTTTACTCTGTCGTGGCTCAAGCAATTTTTAGATACAGATGTTAAATTAGAAGAGATTTCTAATGCCTTGACCGCCATAGGGTTAGAGGTTGAGGAGGTAATTGATAAAGCAGTATCTCTTGAGTGTTTCAAGGTAGCTAAGGTAATCGATGTGACAAAACATCTTGAGGCAGACAAACTAAATATTTGTAAAGTTGATGATGGTAATCAAATTTTACAAATTATTTGTGGCGCTAAGAATGTTGCTCCTAATATGAAGGTTATACTAGCTTCTGTAGGAGATGTTATTCCGGCTAATGGTCTACAAATAGAAAAAAGAATGCTTCGCGGGGTTGAAAGCAACGGGATGCTTTGTTCCGCTGAAGAAATTGGTCTTGAAAAAGAGAGTGAAGGAATAATGGAGCTGCCACAAAACTTAGTGGTTGGTACAAAATTGATAGATCAAATGCCACAATTAATAGAGCAGGTTATAGAAATATCCATTACTCCTAATCGAGGTGATTGCTTAGGTGTGTATGGTATTGCTCGAGATTTAGCAGCTTATGGTGTTGGTAAGTTAAGAGCGCTAGATATACCAGATATTAAATCTACTATCTCTGATAATATTAATATTGAAGTGGACACTTTGAGTGGATGTCCATTATATGCAAGTAGGTATTTTTCTGGCGTTCAAAATAGCCTTGTTTGTTCAGAAGTAACAGATGTTTTGAGGTCTGTAGACGAACAAACAATTTCTGCTTTAGTAGATATATCAAATTATTTTATGTTCTCTTATAATGCTCCTATGCATGTTTATGATGCTGATAAAATTGTTGGTAGTTTAGTAATACGAAATGCAAAAGACAAAGAAAGGTTTTGTGCATTAGATGGTAAAGAATATATATTGAGTCATGAAGATATTGTGATAGCAGATAGTGAAAAAGTATGTGCTTTAGCTGGTATTATCGGTGGTGATGAATCTAAGTGCGATCTTACTACAAAAAATATTTTATTAGAAGTGGCTGTATTTGATAAACAAGCGATTATTAAAACAGCAAGGCGTCTGGGTATTGAAACTGATGCTAAGCACCGCAACGAAAGAGGTATAGATCATAATTTTGTAGTTAATACATTAGAAATAGCCAGTAAATACATTGTTGAATCATGTGGTGGTCAAGCAGGCGATATTCGAGTTGTGGGTGTAAAGCAAATCAATAAATCTATAATCGATTTTGATATTTCTCTTGTTTCAAAAATTACAGGTCTAGATGTTTCTAAAGACAAGATTTTGTCTATACTAAAATTATTAGGCTTTGGAGTAATCAAAAATGATAATCAGAGATTAAGTTTGTCCATACCGACATGGAGACATGATATAAACATTTCAGAAGATCTAGTAGAAGAAGTTGTGAGAATTTTTGGTTATGACAATTTGGTATCAAAGCCTTTAGATGTCAATTTAGCTGATACCAGTTCTTTGTTAAAAGAAAACAATCAAAATGTTCAGATAAAAAGGACTTTGTCTGCTAAGGGATATAATGAATTGGTTACTTGGTCTTTCATGTCTTCAAAAATGTCTGAGAAGTTTGGTTTATCTAGTAAAAAATTAATTATTAAAAATCCTATTGGAGATCATCTTAATCAGATGAGAGACTCAATTATACCTAATCTTTTGCAAGCAATAAAAAGTAATAAACAGAGATCTTTTGATAATTTAGCCTTTTTTGAACTTGGGCCAGTTTATCAAGATAAACAACGCAAGTGTCTTGCTGCTGTAAGAGCAGGGTTTAATACGCGAGAAAGTATCTATTCTGATAGACGTGCAATAGATTTTTTTGATTTGAAAGATGATATGATAGAATCTTTGAAAGTTTGTGGTGTAGATGTAAATTCTATAGAATTTTCTGCTCAAGAAGATATCGCATGGTACCATCCTGGTAAAAGTGCCATTGTGAGTTGTAATAACAAAGTCATAGGGTATGTAGGAGAGATTCATCCAGCGATTTTGAAAATGTTAAAGATCGGTGGGGCTGTTGTAGCATTTGAGTTATTTTTTGAAAATATAGAATGTTCTGTAAACAGGAGCTCGATAGAGTTTTCAGATTATCAACTTGTAGAGAAAGATATTGCTTTTGTTGTTGATCAAAATATGCCTGTAAGTAACTTAGAAAAAGTTATCTTGTCATTAGAAAAAGTTATTATAAAAGATTTTTATATATTTGACATATATTCAGATGATGAGCAATTAGGTAAGGGCAAGAAATCTATAGCTATAAAATTGCTTTTGCAGTCAGATGATAAAACTTTGAATAAAGAAGAAATTGACGATATCTTTAGTAGCGTTACTTGTGCTATAGAAGATCAACTAAAGGGTAAGCTAAGAACTTTCTAATTTATAGTTTTCTCAGTAATTTTATCAACTAATTATAGCAAAAATTAGAATCTGTTAGCAATAATGACCATGATGTCGTGATTGCGATATAAGATATGTTTGCAAACAGATAAAGTTCTTTTTTATCACTTCATGTCATGATACCATAACAGTGAATTAAGCATAAAAAGATTCTAGAATGCGAGATATAGATGCTAAAATAGAGGATGGTTCTTATTTTATTGAAGCCAAGAAGTGGTATAATGAGATTTTCTTACGTCCTGCGGTAATGAATGCAATCATGCGTTTTGTGGCATACATTGTAATATTTGTTTCTATCATTGCAATTTATCATATTAATAATAGCTTTCCTCTTTCTAGAAAAGTGACGGTGGTGGTAAATCTAGCCAATACTTTAAAGTACTATCCAGTTATTAAAAAGCTCAAGACATCTGCGGGTATAAGAAGGTCTGTTGTAGATTATTTGTCAGTAAAATATATAAAAGCACGAGAAACGTATTCTCCAGATTTTTTTTCACAAGATTATTATTTTGTGCAGAGAAGTTCTCAGACACAAGTATTTAATGGTTATTATACTGGTTTGAAAGATAAAAGTAATGAGGCTTTAGAGTTGTTTAATAAAGGTTTTGAAGTACAAATTATACCTTTATCTACTGAGTATGATGACAAAAATAGTCAGATTTTGATAACTTTTGAGAAAAAAGTGATTTCTAAAGAGAAAAAATTACAGAAAAATACAAAATTTAAGGCTACAATAACGTACTATATGTCACGTTATGATTTTGGTGAGTCTATTACAACAAAATTGGACTTTATAGTTACTGGTTATAAATTGGATCAAATAAAAACGTAAAAAATGTTAGTTAGGGTTTTTCTTGCGATATTTCTATTTTTTATATCTCTTAATGTCTATGCAGTAAGAGAGCCTAGAGCAACATCTGGGGATAGTCGAATTAGGGTGATAGCTTATAGTCCCAATGTAGTTTTTAAATATGTAGGCTATTATGGTTATCAAGGTAGTATAGAATTACAAGAAGGTGAAGAGGTCGGGACTATTTCTATGGGTGATACTACTGGGTGGCAAATGGTTCCCTCTGGTAATAGGATATTTTTGAAACCTACAGACAAAGATGCTACTACTAATATGACGTTGATTACTAATAAAAGAATGTATTTCTTTGAACTGCATGCAGAGAAAGCTACAAATATAGATGATCCAGGGCTGGCATTTATCGTAAAGTTCTTATATCCTGATAGTGAGCAGCAAAATTTAGCAACGGATAATCCTTCTTTCTCGCTTGTGCCTAATTTACGAAAATTAGACAATTTTAACTTTAAATATTCTATCAGTGGTTCGTATGTAATATCTCCATTAAAAATATTTGATGATGGGAGGTTTACTTATTTTGAATTTCGTGATAAAAACGCTCCTGTCCCTGCATTTTTTAGTGTTGATAGTGATGGGACCGAATCTATAGTGAATTACCAGGTATCTGGGGATTATATAGTTGTAGAAAGGGTAGAAGCACGTTTTACCTTAAGACTCGGCAAAGAAATTGCATGTGTATTTAACGAAAGCAGTACATACCCCGGTCTGAGGTCCAATACATAGAGGTTTTTTTATGAGTCTAAAGTCGTTTTTTACACAAATACACCGTGAAGGGTATTTGTTCATATTCATTTTTGCGATCATATCTGTTATTGGAAGTGTGTTTTGGTCTCCAATTGGTTGGATATTTTTGTTTTTAACTATATGGTGTTTTTATTTTTTTAGAGATCCTGAAAGAATGGTGCCAGAAGATAAAGATCTTGTGGTAAGTCCTGCTGATGGATTAATCCAAAATATCATGGAAGTTGATGCTCCTAAGGAATTGGGTGTCAAAGGTCGTAGATTAAGAATAAGCATATTTTTAAGTGTTATGGATGTGCATGTTAATAGATCTCCTATCGCGGGGGAAATCAAAAAAATTCATTACAGACCTGGTAAATTTCTTAATGCTTCTTTGGATAAAGCTAGTGTTTTTAATGAAAAGAATTATTTGTTAATTGAGGCTAAAGACGGCAAGGAAGTAATTATGTCCCAAATTGCAGGGTTAATTGCTCGTAGAATTGTTTGTTCTGTAAAAGCTGGTGAGTCTGTAGGAAGGGGTGAGAGAATTGGTATTATAAGATTTGGTAGCAGAGTTGATGTGTATTTGCCAACTAGCGAAGTTCCTCAAGTAGTCATTGGTCAGACAGTTGTTGGTGGTGAGACTATACTTGCTAAATTTGGAGTTACCAATAAACAGAGTAGTAGTAAAGTATGACAAAACAAAAAATGTCTGTACCGAAGCTCAGAGTTTTTCCTTTGTATAAACTGTTGCCTAGTATTATTACTTTGACTGCTGTATGTTTTGGTTTAACAGCAGTTAAATGTGCATTAGATACTAAATGGGAAAGTAGTATCATATTACTGCTGCTTGCAGCATTTCTTGATGGCATGGATGGTAGAGTAGCGCGTTATTTAAAAGTCACTAGTGATTTTGGTGCAGAATTAGATTCGCTTGCTGATTTTTGTAATTTTGGGATTGCGCCTGGTTTAGTATTGTATATGTGGGCGGCAGATGATCTAGATGTAAGAAAGATAGGTTGGGGTGTTGTACTTGTTTTTGCGATGTGTTGCGCAGTGCGTTTAGCAAGATTTAATACTAACCAGAGAAAGAAAGATTCTGCTGAATCAGAAGGATTATTTTTTACTGGCATTCCTGCTCCAATTGGAGGTATTTTGTTAATTATGCCAATCATTAGTTCTTTTGAATTTAAGCAAGTTCTGGAATTACTTAAGATGCCTTTGATACTAGGGATATATATGATTGCAATTGCTTTAGCTATGGCTAGTAGGATTCCTACATTTGCTATAAAAAAAATGTCAGTATCTCAAGAAAACGTGGCTTTGTTTTTAGCATTCATAGGATTTGTTATTGCGGGTCTGCTTATCAAGCCGTGGTTAACAATTACAGTAATGTCAGTATTATATCTTTTTTCAATTCCTTATAGTGTATTTTTGTTTTATAAAAATAAATAGTTCTTTACATAGAGACGTGTATTTATCAAGAGTTAAGGTAGATAAGGTAATATATTTGAGAAGTAAGACATATCTATTTTGTTTTCTTCAAGTAATGGGATTTCAGAGATTATAGGTGTGTTATATTTTTCAGAAAGCTCGTGTAGTTTTGTACCTGTGCCAAAAATATATTTCATTTTGTTACCTTCCTTTATAAAAGACATATTTTTTATGATTCCTAATATAGGGATAGAAAGAGTGCGGTACATATTTATTGTTCTTGAAGTATCTGAGATTGATAGGTCGTGTGGTGTTGATATAACTATACAGCCGTCAATTTTAAATTGTGTTGATATTGAAAGATGAATATCTCCAGTGCCTGGCGGCATATCTACTAATAGATAGTCTAAGTCTTTCCAACGAGTATTAAGCAAAAGCTGATTAATTGATTTTGAAATCATTGGTCCACGCCATATTAGTGACGTATCTTTATCTATCAAGTAGCCTATGGAATTTAGTGATATATTATTCCAAGTATGTGGTATCCAAGTGCCATTATCAATCTCTGGTTTTGTAGATATGTTAGTTAGGGTTGGTAATGATGGGCCATAAATATCTGCATCTAATATGCCAACTTTTAATCCTTGTGTTGTTAAGTATTGTGCGAGGAAGAATGTAATAGTTGATTTTCCTACCCCTCCTTTTGCAGAAGAGATTAAAATTGTTTTGTTTACTCCAGGTATTTTTTTGAGTGTTTCTTTTTCATTAGTAAATGTAAATTTTATATCTGACACGTTTTCTATGGTTTTTAGCTTGGTAATAAGATCTTCTGTGATTGATTTTATAAATTGTTGATCATGATTTTGAAGATCAACAACGCAAGTAATTATGTTATTTTTAATTATAAATCCTTTTATTATATTCTGTGAGAATAGGTCTATATTTTTGTCTTGGAATCTATAGTTTTTCAGAAGGTTTTCAACATATTGGTGAATTTCTTTCATACTTCTTGCTCTGGCGGTTTATAAGGATTATATTACAGATAGTTTATAACATCTATATGTTAGAAAGAATAGAGGTAATTTTGTCTGATAAGAAAAAGTATCAATCTCCATGGAAAGATGACAATAAATCTGACTCTGAGTACAATTTAAACAGGGTTTTCAAGAGTAATGGAGGTGGTAATTTTAATTTTAACTTTGATTTTTCTGTGACTAAAGCTGTGATATTGCTTGTTTCAATAGTTGCACTTCTTTGGTTATCTTCAGGTTTTTACATTATTAAAGAAGGTGAACTTGCTGCAGTAACACGTTTTGGGAAATATGTTAGAACTGCTACCCCTGGTGCTAATTATCATCTTCCTTTTCCAATAGAAAATATTATTAAAGTAAAAGTTGATCATATACAAAAAGAAGAAATTGGCTTCAGATCTTCTGGTGATAGCAATGGTAATATATCTAAAGTTTTACCAGAAGAGAGTTTGATGTTAACTGGTGATGAAAATATTGCGGACGTAAACTTCTTTGTGCAGTGGCGTGTTGATAACATTGAAGATTATTTATATAATGTTGATAATATTCAAACCACTGTAAAAAGCGCTGCAGAGAGTGCTATGCGTGAAGTAATTGGTAGTATTACAATTGCTCAAGCGCAGACAGATGGCAGGGCTTCTGTAGAGGATAATGCAAAAAAACTGTTACAAAAAATACTTAATGAATATAAGTGCGGTGTGCATATAGAAACATTAAGATTATTAAAAGTTGATCCTCCTCAAGAAGTAATAGATGCTTTTAGAGATGTTCAAACTGCACGTGCAGATAAAGAGCGCAAAATCAATCAAGCTGAAGCTTTAAGAAATGACATCATTCCTAAAGCAAGAGGCGAGGCAGCAAAAATAGTACAAGAAGCAGAAGGTTATAAAAAGAAAGTAATTGCTGGAGCTGAAGGTGATTCAAAGAAATTTACAGAAATCTATGCTCAATACGTTAATGCAAAAGATGTAACGAAGCGTAGAATGTATATAGAGGCGATGGAAAAAATTTTATCTAACGTAAGTAAGGTAGTAATTAGTGAAAAAGCGACTAAATCTATGGTTCCGTATTTGCCGTTAAAACAATTAAGCACAGAAGGTAAAAATGGTTAACGAGTCACTTCTATTGAAAGTAGGTATAGCTTTTGTTGTTATTATTCTACTTATAATCAATACTTTTTTTATTGTGAAGCAAACTGAGCAAGCAATTGTACTGCAATTTGGTGAGTTAGTGAAGATTACAAAAACCCCAGGCTTACATGTGAAAGTACCTTTTGTTCAAGAAGTTATTTATTTTGATAATCGAATCTTAAGTGTCATAGATGAAGAGAAAGAATTGATTGCTAAAGATCAAAAAAGAGTGATTATTAGTGCTTATGCGAAATATACAATTACCAATCCTTTAAAATTTTATCAGACTGTTAAAGATAATTCTGGTTTGAAGTCCCGTCTCAGTACTATTTTGAACTCTGCTTTAAGACAAATAATCGGAGATGAACCTTTAATATCTTTATTAACTGAAAAGAGAACGGGGATTATGAACAGAATACAGAATTTAGTTAATTCTGAATCTGAGAAATTTGGTATTGATATACGTGATGTAAGGATACTACGAGCTGATTTACCTACGGAAAACAGTGCTGCTATTTTTAAAAGGATGCAGTCTGATAGGGAGAAAGAAGCAAAGCAGCTAAGAGCTCAGGGTGAAGAAGAGGCGCAAATTATAATTTCTAGATCTAATAAGGATAAAACTGTTATTCTAGCGGAGGCAAATAAAATTGCATCTATTCTTAAAGGAGAAGGTGATGCAAAAAGTATAAAAATTTATGCCGAGGCCACAAAAAGAGACCCAGAGTTTTATGAGTTTTATCGATCATTAGAGGCATATCAAAAAGCATTGAGTAATAAAGATACTGCTTTGTATATGTCTTCTGGAGATAAATTTTTTAAATTTTTGCATGAAAATAAGTAAAAGGAAAGTAGATGTTTCAGAATTGTCTTAATGTTACTAAAAAAATATTCAATATTTTTGCTGTTATAACATTTACATCGTTGTTTTGTTTGACAAGTGTCAGTGCAGAAGCTAGAGGGCCGCAGGGATTTGCGGATATTGTAGAGCCACTAATGCCTGCTGTAGTCAATATTGCTACATCACAAAAAGCGCGTAAAAATTTAAAGCAACAACATCCTTTTGGGGAGGTGCCTTTTGAAGATTTTAATCAGTTTTTTGAAAAGTTCATGGGACCTAAAGGAGCGATTGATGAAGATGATAATCAGAGAAAATTATTTTCTTTAGGTTCTGGTTTTATTGTAGATCCAGATGGGTTTATCGTTACAAATTATCATGTTATTGCAGAAGCTGATGAGATAACAGTAAAGCTTACTAACAATCAAGAGTTAAAAGCGAAAATGGTGGGTTTTGATAAAAAAACAGATATTGCGCTATTAAAAGTTGAGCATAAGAAGCCACTACCTTTTGTAAAATTTGGAGATTCTGATAAATCAAGGGTAGGAGATTGGATTATCGCAATAGGTAATCCTTTTGGTTTAGGTAGCACTGTAACTTCAGGAATTGTCTCGGCAAACGGTAGGGATATTATTTCTGAAAGTTTGGTAGATAATTTTATTCAGACAGATGCGGCTATAAACACAGGTAATTCTGGGGGGCCAATGTTTAATATGAATGGTGAAGTTATAGGCATTAATACTGCTATATTATCTACACCAAATTCAGGAGGAAATATTGGTATAGGTTTTGCTACTCCTTCTTCGATTGTGGCTCCAATTATTGATCAGTTAAAAAATGGTGGCAAAGTAAAAAGAGCTATCCTTGGCATTATTATGCAGCCGATAACTGATGATATTGCAGAATCTATAGGTGCAAAAAATAATGAAGGTGCAATTGTTGTTGATGTTGCAAAGAATAGTGCGGCATCTCGTGCTGGTATAGAAGTTGGTGACGTTATATTAGATTTTAATGGTCATGATATTAAAACTATAAAAACATTAGCAAGGGTCGTCGGATCAAGCAATATTGGGACAAAGATTCCAGTAGAAATATTGCGTAATGGAAAGAAGATAACATTACATGTTGTGTTCCAAACAGAAGATGGAGAGGATAGTGGTTTGAAGACAACATTGAAGAATCTGACTGAAAATTTGATGCCTAAAGATGCTAAAGATATAATGGGTGCATATTTATCTAAATTAAATTCAGAGTTAAGAGAGAAGTATAATATTAAGAAATCTATAGATGGTTTGATAATTATAAAATTACAGCGTAATGCTATTTGGTATTCTCGAGGTTTAAAAGTAGGTGATGTATTGATTTCTGCAAATCAAAAAGAAGTATTATCACCTGAGAATTTAGAAAATATTATAAAAGCTGCTAAGAAAGAGAATAAAAAAACAATCCTTGTTTTAGTTTATAGAGGTGGAGTGCAGTTGTTTGTGCCTTTACCTATTAGTAACAAGTAGAAGTTTTTCTAGTGATTTTATTATTATTCTTGACTATCTCTAAGGTTTTTAATAGTTTGTTTTTATTGTAATATGGCGGACGTAGCTCAGTTGGTTAGAGCACCAGATTGTGGTTCTGGGGGTCGCCGGTTCGAAACCGGTCGTCCGCCCCATTTTTTTCCAAGCAGGTTATACACTTACCACATCTCCATTTTTTCTTAGTTCTACCGCATAAATTTAGGTTGATATCTCTTATTTGCATTTGTACTTTACTTTGTTCATAACCCCTGAGTGCTAAACACTTTTTTTGTTTTTGTAACGCTAGGTCTTGGTGCTAATATTTTGTAGTATGACTTTAAAAAAGAGTAATTTTAAACGTTATATTGATGAGTAAAGAAAGATCCCAGCCTCCATATAAACAAGTAATGATTTTTGGTCCTGATGATGATGGTGCTTTTCAAATAGATTTTGAAAGGGCGAAGAATTTACCAGATTGCTTAATTATTGGTGATCTAGAAAAAGAAGTGACCTTAGAGGAAATACATGATGCTTTATATGGTAAAATTGATAGTGCAACTAGGATAGATATTAATGCACATGGAGGTGTAGGTAAGCGTTATTTGTTGGTAGGAGAAGAGAGACATGTGGTTGGGTTGTCTACAAGTGATTTTGATCTAGGCACAGAAACACAAGATTTATTTAAGGTGTTTAGCTAAGGCAAATCAAGATAAGCCGCTATACATTCATTTATGGAGTTGTTTTGCCGCCGATGCTGAGAAAGACTTTGATTATCTTCCAGATAATTCTTTTGCTGTTTTTCATTCAAGCAAACAAGAATCAAGCATTGCTACAGACACAGATTCGCTTTTTAGATACGATGAATATACAGGAACTACAGAAGGAGTAAAAGCAAACTTATTATCGGATTTAGAATCAATTATTATCCTTGGAGGTACAGTAAAATTTAAAGACTCAGGCAAAACACATAGCATTACCTACTTATTAGATCTTATACCTGAAGATTACGTTCAAGACCATACTAAGGTATTCTCTACAGAAGATGTAGAAAAGGATTTGCAAAGTTTTTCTATAATGCTCCAAAAAGAATTGGGGGTAATGTTAGATATTGCTAATAGAACAATCGATAAAGACTTGAGAAAAAAAAGAGAAGAGGTGAGAGGAATGATAGCTGAAATGGATTATGGTTTAAGATTTAGCACCCCAGCTATTTTAGCTCATACTGCTTCATATAATCATAATCTCTTTAATGTTCTTCTAAAAAAAGGCATAGATGTTAATGGTAAAGATAGTAAAGGTATAACTGCGTTGCAATATGCAGCAGTAAGGGGGGATTTGTTGGCACTTGAAACACTCTTAGATCATGGTGTGGATGTACATTCTACAAATTATGAATTGCCATTTAGGTGGGCATTGAGAAACAATCACTTCAGTGCTGCCCAAATGTTATTAGATCATGGAGGAGATATCAATGAAAAGTACTATAGTAGATCAGCGCTATTAGAAAGTTTTGAAGATAATAAACCAGAAGCTGTAAAATTCTTATTATTGAATGGAGCTGATGTCAACGATCGTTACTTTGGTACAACACTTTTATATAAAGCTATTAATAATCAAAATGTTGAAATGGCACGCTTGTTACTAGCACATGATGCTGATACCGAAGTTAAGGTATATGGCAAAACACTTCTACAGCATGCTCGTGAAAGTAACAACTTTGAAATGATTGAGTTACTATCAGAATACACCAAAGAAAATAAACAATTGGCTGTGGATCGGGCCCGAGAAGAAGTTCATCACGTTGCTGCCAATATTCAAACTAAGCCTGATTTGTTATTAGTCACCCGACCACGCACTATCACGCAAGAGCATTATGCAGCTATAGATGATAATGTTACCACCTCTCAAAATACAGCTTCTAGCAAGACAAAGGATTCTACATCTCCAAGGGGATCTTTAGTGCCGCCACCTCCGCCGACTGCCATAGATGTAACAGGTCTTGCTGGATTAGCAGCAATGGCAGTACATGCTACTGGATTAACAAAAACTAAAGTTGAGAAAGAATGGGAAAAGTGGAGCAAAATTGAGTTGATACCAGGACAGACAACTTCTAAGGTAGAAGATTTTAGAAAAGAAAGTCGCGTTATTATTGAGCTATATGGAATAAAAGTTGAGAAATATAGAGAAAAATTAGACCACGAAATTGCAAAATTTACTGCATTATCAAATCAGGTTTTTGATATTTCAGGCTTAAATGGCAAAGAAAACTATCGAGCGTTCTTGAGAAAGAATAAAGAGGCTTTAGCTGAGCAAAGAAATGTTTACGATGCAATTGGATCAGCATTAGTTCAACTGCAAAAGCAAATTGATAGTCATTCTGAATGTTCTGATGAAGATATTAAAGTAATACATAAAAAATTTTTAGAAGTATCAAAAGCAATAGAGGAAAATCAATATAAAGAGCCTGACTCAAAAAAGATGCAACAAGAAGAATTATTAGCTTTAAAGAAAGATCTGGCATCAGAGCTTAAAGGCAAGGAAGGTGTGTGGGGAGGAAGATTTGGTTCGTATGTACAACAGAGAGATTCTTTAGTCGACAAGATAGTTAATGGCTATGAAAAACTTTTAGTCACACCAAATTCTGCAGAACATAAGCTGGCTATTCTAGATCATATTGTTACAACAGTTACTGGGGCAGATAATGTTAAACATGTCCAAGAAATTTTACAAAAAGGAAATGAACAAGAAATTGAAAGGCTTGCTCAAGAAACTCTAGATATAGTAAGAAAAGAAATCTTGGAGCAAAAGAGGCATCAAGCCCTTAATGTAGAACTTGCTGAATATGAAGATTTCCCTAAAAAGCAGGTGAAGTTCACCAGGCAGCCAAAACTTCCTCCTCAAAAAAAAGGATGGTGGCTACGTTAATTTCACTATTTATCAATTTTATGTCGTCGCAAATCCCAACACTTGATCTTGCTAACGTAGTAGAATATGTAATTCTGTTTCTGTGGTGAATCCAGATATAAGATATTTATTTTAGTTTTTTCTAGAATCAAAAACCTTTATGCTTTATAAATAAAAATTAAATAAACAATAAGCTGTGGTATGATAGGAAAGTTATACGGTATCGTTGATTCAATTCACAAAGATCATGTAACAATCAATGTTTCTGGTGTTGGGTACTTGGTAAGTTGCTCTTTTAAAACAGTAAATAAAATGGTGATCGGAGATAAAACACAGCTGTTTATAGAAACACAGATGAAAGATTCCGGTATAACCTTATATGGCTTTGCTAATCAAAGTGAAAAAGAGTGCTTTCTCAAGCTAATTACTATTAAAGGTCTTGGGCCCAAATTAGGTCTGGCAATATTAGGAGTGTTAACTCCTGAGCAGGTGTATATGTCGCTTGCAGCGCAAGATAAGGTGCCATTCCTTGCAATTAGTGGGGTTGGTAGTAAGATAGTGAGTAGATTGTTTACGGAACTTAAAGCTAGTGACTTATGCTTTGATAGTAATTTCTCTAGTCAGGATGGTGATAAAAATCATGATACTTTTTTACAAACAGATGCTGTATCGGCATTAGTAAATTTAGGTGTAAATAGAACAGAAGCATATAATATTGTTTCAAAAATTTTATTATTAAATAAGACAATTGATTTAAATACTTTAATTAGAGAATCATTGAGTAAGATAAATGGCTAAAGGTTCTGAATATATTACAATACCAGAAGTATTAGATAATGAACAATTAGAAGAAAAGTCATTTCGTCCAAAATCGCTATATGATTTTGTTGGGCAGAATAAACTGAAAAATAATTTATCTATTTTTATTGAGTCTGCTCGTAAAAGAGATGTGGCATTAGATCATGTATTGTTATCTGGTCCGCCAGGTTTGGGCAAAACTTCAATGGCACAAATAATAGCCAAAGAAATGAATGTGGCTTTCAAAATGAGTTCTGGGCCATTACTTACAAAAGCAGCTGATTTAGCAGCTATACTCACTAATCTTCAAAAGGGTGATGTGTTATTTATTGATGAAATACATAGGTTAAATACTAGTATAGAAGAGATACTTTATCCTGCTATGGAAGATTATAGAATGGATTTAATTATTGGTGAAGGACCAGCAGCAAGAAGTGTAAATATTACAATACCACAATTTACTTTAATTGGTGCTACAACTCGCTCTGGGTCTCTAAGCAAGCCATTGCGGGAGCGTTTTGGTATTCCTTTGCAGTTTTCTTTTTATGGTGTTGAAGATTTAAAGATCATTGTTGACCAATGTGGAATAAAGCTTAATATTACCATACATGAAGATGCTAGCTACGAGATAGCTAAGAGATCTCGCGGTACACCTAGAATAGCGATTAGATTATTAAGACGTGTTGCAGATTTTGCTCAATATCAATCTTTGTCAGCAATCTCTGTAGACCTTGCAAATCATGCTTTAGAAAAGCTTGAAGTTGATGGTTCTGGTTTGGATGCTAATGATTATCGTTATTTGAAGTTTATTGCCGAACAATGCTCTGGTGGTCCTGTTGGAATAGAGGTCATAGCAGCTGGTTTATCTGATCATAGAGATTCTATAGAAGAAACGATAGAGCCGTATTTGATACAACAAGGTTTTGTACAACGTACTACTAGGGGTAGGCTGCTGACCGCGTTTGCACTAGAATATTTATCAAATCATAAGCTTTAAAAGTCATGATAAAAATCTTAGCAATTGAAACTAGTTGTGATGAAACTGCAGTTGCTGTAGTAAGTGAAGATAAGAACGTACATTTTAATCGTATAATATCCCAAGCACAAAAACACGCTAAGTATGGTGGTATTATTCCAGAAATAGCTTCTAGAAGTCATCTTGATGATTTAGATAGTCTTTTAGCTGAACTACAACTATTACAAGATTTTTCTTACAACAATATTGATGCAATAGCAGTGACAGCTGGACCAGGATTAATTGGTGGCTTAATTGTAGGCGTAATGTATGCAAAGGCCTTGTCTGCTACTTTAAAAAAACCGATTATTGCTGTTAATCATTTAGAAGGTCATGCTCTTACATGCCGTTTAACAAATGATGTTGAATATCCATTTTTATTATTATTAGTTTCGGGTGGACATAGCCAAATCTTGATCGTTAATTCTGTTAATGAATATATTAAGCTTGGTACTACGCTGGATGATGCCGTTGGTGAAGCTTTTGATAAAACAGCAAAAATGCTAGGGTTGGGTTATCCTGGTGGTCCGGTCATTGAACAAAGAGCCAAATTAGGTGATAAAACAAAGTATAAATTTCCTCGGCCATTAAGTGGTCAAGGCATGGATTTGTCATTTTCTGGCTTAAAAACTTCTGTACTCCGTCAAATAGAAAAAATAGAAAAGCTTAGTGAGCAGGATATTAATGACATTTGTGCTTCTTTTCAAGAAGCTGTCAAAGATGTGTTATGCGATAAAATATCAAGAGCTATGTTAGAATTTATAGCAAAACATGGCACAGCTAAAAGAAGTTTTGTTGTATCTGGTGGGGTAGCAGCAAATCAATTTATCTGCAATGAATTAAAGAAATTGTGTAATGAGCATCATTTTAGTTTTTATGCTCCGCCTATTAGTTTATGTGGTGATAATGCAGTAATGATAGCATGGGCAGCTATTGAAAGATTCCAAGCTGGATTCATAGATGATATTACTTTTAGACCAAAATCCCGCTGGGATTTAAATAGCATGTCATCTTATTTATAGATGCCAAAAATATTGATCTTATTATTCTGTTTTTTTGCTTTGTTGTGATAAGAGGTGTTTAAATCTTCGACTTTTAATAAATCTTTTTGGTTCAATGGTTTAAAGCGAGAGTCTATCTCAATCAACTTAAAAACTTGTTCAGCATAATCATTGCTGTCTGTAACAATATGCACTTGTCCATTTGTTTTTAGTATTCTAAATATTTCGTTAAATAAATAATCATTAACGATCCTGCGTCTATTATGCCTTGTTTTAGGCCAAGGATCTGGAAATAATATAAATATCTTGTCGAATAATGCGTATTTTATTTCTGATAAAAGAATTCGAACGTCTTTATTAAAGATACGAATATTATGGATATTTTGTTTATCTGATTGTTCTAAAACTTGTGCTATTCCTGAGAGAAATAATTCTGAGCCTATGAAAAGTTCTTCTTGGTTTTCTAGTGCCTGTTTTACTAAAAATTCTCCTTTACCAAAACCGATCTCAAGATTTATTTTGTTGTATTCTTTTATATTTTTGAGAGAGTCTAGATTCTCTAGTAAATATTTGGTGTTCTCTAAATATTCTTGATGTTCTGTTTTTAGTTTTCTATTTCTTTGAACAGAAGATTTCAGAAATGGAGGTTTTATCATTATTTGAAATTATTATTTAGATGTCTTATATTTAAGATCTATCCATTTAAATATAAATAGTTTTGTTAATGTAATGGCTGAGAACATTGATGATAAAATCCCAATTGTTAACGTTACAGCAAAACCTCTAACCAGACCAGATCCAAACATATATAAGAATAATGCTGCTATTAAAGTAGTGATATTAGAATCAAGAATTGTTGCGAATGCTTGTTCAAATCCTTTTTTCACTGCATATTTTATCGTTGATTTGTTTTTTAATTCTTCTCTAATTCTTTCGAATATTAAAATGTTTGTATCTACAGCCATACCAATGGTTAGTACTATACCCGCAATACCTGTCATTGTTAAAGTTGCATTTAGTACGCCCATAATAGCTATTATAAAAAACAGGTTACATATCAGTGCTATGCTTGCAAATATTCCTAATATACCATAAGTAAGAAGCATGAAAACTATCACCGCGCATATGGCTATAATAGCTGAAGTTTTGCCATATTTTATTGAGTCTTCGCCAAGGCTAGGGCCTACGGTTTTTTCTTCCACTATATTGAGAGGTGCAGGTAAAGAGCCTGCACGCAATAATAACGCAAGTTCATTAGCGCTACTTACAGTAAAATTACCATATATTTGTCCGGAGCCAGTTACAATAGGTTCGTTAATTGAAGGTGCGCTTATAACCTTGTTATCTAATACTATGGCTATTCTTTTTCCTGCATTCTGTCTTGTAGCGTCCCCAAATAATTTTGCTCCTAACGTATTAAATGTGAAAGAAACTGTTGGTTGGTTGTATTGATTATGGGATAGCTGTGCATCTGTTAGCAAATCTCCAGTAAGGATATATTTTTTGTAAATAAGATATAATGCACCATTTTCTCCTTCTAGTAGCAAAGAGTCAGGAGGAGTAACACCATGTATAGCTTTATCTATAGATGCTTGTTCATTTACGAGATGAAATGATAGTTTTGCAGTTTTACCAAGAATAGATTTTAGTTGTGTTGGATCTGTTAGACCTGGAACTTGCAGTAAAATACCAAGTTTTCCTTGTTTTTGAATAGAAGGTTCAAGCGTTCCGGTTTCGTCAATACGATGTCTTATTATTTCTCTAGATTGATCTACAATTGTATCTTTTAATTGTTCTATCTTATCTTGACTAAAAGAAAGAGTAATATTGTTTGTCGTTTTATTGCTATTAAATACTAAGTCTCTATTTATTTTCCGAATTACTGCTTCTGCTGCTTCTAGATCTTCTTTGTTTGTTAAAGAAAACATTATGTGATCATCTTTAGTTTTTAAAGATCTATAATTAATTTTATTTTTTCTTAGAGATTTTCTTATGACATCAGTAAAAATGTCTAACTGTCCTTTTAGATATTCATCAAAGTCAATTTTCAACAAAATTTGTACGCCGCCTTGGAGATCTAATCCATAATTTATGTGTGTATTAGGGATGTATTTTAATCTTTTATCTACAAAGTTTGGCAATGCTAACAGTATAAGCAATGCTGTTGCTAAAAAAATTAAGACAACTTTCCATCTTGGGAATAGATTCATTATATCATTACTTATTGACAATAGACACGATAGAGGATTTTAAAACATCCACATGTATATCTTTGGCTATTTCTAAAGAAACAATATCTTTTTCTTTTTCTTTGATTATTTTGCCTATAATTCCTCCGGCAGCAACAACAGTATCGCCTTTTTTTGCTGAATTTATAAGGCCTTGTTGTGCTTTTTGTTTTTTTATTTGTGGTCTAATGATAAAAAAATAGAATATGACAAATATTACTACTAGAGGCACAAAACTCATAATAGAATCTTTTGTCGACATTTTTTCTGCTTGTTGTGGAACTTGAGTATTTACAATGGTTGTTGCTTGGGTTTGATCTGTCATAATTAGTTTCTTTTAGATTATAATTTTTCTTTTATAGAGTCTGTAGTATTCTCCTTTTTTGTCAATAAGTTTTTTATGATTTCCTTCCTCGACAAGCCTTCCTTTTTTTAAGACAAATATTGTATCTGCATCCTTTATTGAAGATAGTCTATGTGTAATTACAATAATTGTTTTTTCACTTCTTATAGAATTTAGAAATTCTTTAATATATTGCTCTGATATTTGGTCTAGAGCTGAAGTGGCTTCATCTAAAATAAGAATTGGCGAATCTTTCACTAGTGCTCTGGCAATGGCTACTTTCTGTCTTTGTCCCCCAGATAACGCGATACCTGATTGGCCTATTTGTGTATTATATTTTTCTGGTAATGAGTTTATGAACTCATCAATGTTACTTTTTTTTGTAAGCTCCATCATTTTTTTGACTGATATTGAATCATTGCCATATAAAATATTTTCTTTTATGGAGTGATTAAATAGCAAAACATCTTGTGTAACTATTGATATAAATTTTCGTATTGAGTTCGTGGAAATATTTTTGAGGTCTTGATTATCGACTACAACTTTGCCTTGTTGTGGATTATAAAACTTTAACAATAAATTAGTTAGTGTGGATTTTCCACTACCAGATTCGCCTACAATAGCTACATATTGTTTTGGTTTAATAGCAAAAGAAACGTTATTTAGAGCAGGTCTACCTTGTTCATATTGAAATGAAATATTATCAAATATTATTTCTGGGTTTTTAAAATTATATATTTTGTCGGTAGCAATATTTTCTACAGTATTGTGTTGATCTAAGACTGCAAAAATTCTTTTGGTTGAGGCAAGGCCTGTTTGGAAAGTAAGGTTTAAAGATGCTAGACTTTTGATTGGTTTGTATGCAGATATAAAAGCAATAATAAATGTGAAGAAGCTACCTGGGCTTGTAATGCCATTAAGTACTTGATATCCTCCATAGAAAATAATGAGTGCTATCGCAATGCTGCTTAGCATTTCCATAATTGGAGATGTTAGAGCACCTAAGCTTATTGATTTCTTATAATGTATTAAAAGTCTATTTAAGAAATTATCTACATGCTTGATTTCTTGCTTTTCTCTACAAAATGATTTTATGGTTCTGATGTTCTTAAAGTGTTCGTCTAAATGTTCAGTATAGTTTTCTAATTCTTGCTGTGTTGTTCCAATAACTTTCTTCATTTTTTTTCCTAATTTTATAATAGGAATAACAGCCAAAGGAAAGACAAGAAATGCTATAATAGATAGGGTGGTCTCGTTATAAAACATTATGCCTATAAGGAACATGACAGTAATGAATTCTTTGGCAAAACTAACAATTACAAAGGATATGCCGTTTTTAATGTTGTTAATATCGTTTGTAAACTTAGAAAGAAAATGTCCTGAGGAGTGTTTACTGAGTAATGCTAGATCTGATTTAAGTAGGTGCGCGTATAAATCAAGTTGTAAATTATTGAGAATATGTTGGCCTACCAAATCTATAAAATATTTTTGTATGTAATCAGCTATACATCTTACAACAGAAGTAATTATTATAAAAACTGGGAGCATCATTAGAAGTTGATGGTTTTTATTTATAAACACACCATCAAGTGCTGGTTTGATTAGCCACACAAGAAGAGCATTAGCTAGCGCTTCTATAATCATAAAAAATATTGATAACAGAACCCAAGTTGTATACTTCTTGATATAGTTTCTAAATAGTCGGCTGACCAAGTCAGAAGTTGAGTAGCTTTCCATTTTATTTTTTTAGCTATGTCCAGGAATGTTTAGACAGTACCCGGCAGATCTTATTGTTTTTATAACTGGAATATTTTCATATGGATTCTTTAGTGCAGATCTCAATCTATTAATGTGCACGTCTACGGTTCTCATTTCTACGCCGCTATTCTCTCCCCAAATATACTGGATTAATTCTTCTCTTGAAAAGATTTTTGACGGTCTTTCGACAAAACATTGAAGAATCTTGAATTCTGTAGGTCCCAAATGTATTTCTCTGTTATTTCTTTTTACTTTATATGAGGCTAAATCTATAGTTAAGTCTTTAAAAGAAATGTTTTTTGGTTTTAATGATGGTTTATTTTTGCCAAGTATGATTTTAATTTTTTGTAGAAGCTCTGCTTGAGCAAATGGTTTAATGATATAATCATCAAAACCATTTTCTATATTTTCTAAAGATCTAATGTTATTTTCAATCGTTGCAGTAATAATGATTGGTAAGTCTTGAGTTTTATTATTTGAATGTAATAAATTACAAAATTCTAGTCCCGATAAGTCTTGCAACTGAAAACTTGCAATAATTACATTTGGGGTATGATGTGTAGTGGCATTTTTTAGTAATGTAAGTGCTTTAGTGCCATTTTCGCATGCTACCACATTAAAGCCATTTCTTTCTAAAGTATTTGAAATTGATGTGCGAGTAACGGTATCAGGTTCAATAACCATTATCGTTGGAGGCAAATGAGATGTCATGTAATATATTAATTGATTAAAGTATGGCAATCTTGAAGCAGGATACCATATTTCTCGAATATGTAAATAAAGATTTAATCAAATCGTCTAGTAATATAATTCAAAGTTTGTTTTGATTGTGGTTTTGTAAACATAGTCCCGGTATTTCCTGATTCAATGATTTTGCCATTATAAAAGAAAATAGTGTAATTTGCTAATCTTGCTGCTTGTTGCATAGAATGTGTCACAATTATTATTGTATATGTTTGCTTTAACTCCTCAATCAGTTTTTCAATTTTTGCAGTAGCTATAGGATCTAGTGCTGAGCAAGGTTCATCCATTAAAATTATTTGAGGATTTATTGCTATAGTACGTGCTATACACAATCTTTGTTGTTGGCCGCCAGATAATAGTGTAGCTGGTGTATGTATTCTATCTTTGACCTCATCAAACAAACCCGTTTTGATTAATACTTGTTCCACAAGTTCATCTAACTCCTTTTTGTTGTGTGTAAGGTAATGTAACCTTGGTCCGTATGCAATATTGTCATAAATTGATTGTGGGAATGGAGATGGTTTTTGAAAGACCATCCCCACTTTAGTGCGTAATTTTGTTAGGTCGGTATTTTTGTCATAAATATTCTTTTCATCTATATAAAGTTCTCCAGTAGATCTGCAATCTTGAATATAGTCATTCATTCTGTTGATACATCTCAAGAACGATGTTTTACCGCAGCCAGAAGGGCCAATTAATGCGGTAACGCTATTTGTTTTAATTGTAACGTTTATATCAAACAAAGCCTGTTTTTGACCGTAAAAAAGATTAAAGTTTTTGGTATGTATTTTGATTCTATTGTTGGACATTTTTTGATATTTTTGATTTTAAATATAATGCTATAGAGTTAATTATAATAAGTATGGCTAATAAAAACAGAATTGCTAGACAAGATTTAGATATAAAGACTGTATCTATGTTATCTGACCATAAATAAATTTGAGTTGGCAGCGTGGTTGTCGGATCAAAAAATGTTGTAGGTGTTCTGGTAACCAAAGCTGACATTCCTATTATTATTAGAGGAGCGGTTTCTCCAATAATTCTTGATATGGATAAGACAATTCCAGTAAGAATAGTAGGCAAAGATAGAGGGATCACAAAATGTATTAATAATTGCATCTTTGATGATCCCATAGCTAAAGCCCCTTCTCTTATTCTGTAAGATACAGATCTTAAGGCTTGTTGTGTAATAATCATTATGACAGGAATGGCCATCATAGCTAAGGTAAGGCCACCAACCAATGAAGATGAGCGATTTATTTCCATGGTCTTAACAAATAAAATAAGCCCTAATAAGCCATATACGACAGAAGGGATGGCAGCAAGATTCTTGATGTTTATTTCGATAAAGCTGGTGATTTTATTTTTTGGCGCGAATTCTTCTAGATATATTGCTGTACCTATTCCTAGAGGAATAGAAACCATCATACAAATTAATAGCGTAAATATTGTGCCAATCATGCTATTAAAGATACCGGCATTTTTTCCTTGTGTAGAATCTTGGTTTTTAAAGAATGAAAAGCTCCATTTGGTTTGAAGCAAGTTATTTTGTTCAAGTTTTAGTAGTGTAGATTGAGGAATAGCATTTTTATTAATGGCAATCATAATTTTTTCGTTGGAAACCAGGATATTTTGTGTATCAAACACATTTGGATCATATTGCTGTATTTTATTTTGATTCAGAGTTTGGCGTACTAAGTGACTTGTATCAGCATGCTTGTAATTACGATGATCAGTAGAGAGTATGAGGTAGTGGGTTCTTAGAGCATCTAGTCCTTTGTATGCAATGCCTACTATTAAAGTAATTAAAACTATAAAGGAGATTAAAATGGCCGCATATACTCCGCATTTCAGAGAATATTTCTTTATGTATCGTAAGCTATGCATAGTATGCCATTTTTCGTTTAAATCTGGTGATAATTTTATGTGCGATAATATTTAAGAGTAAAGTCATGCAAAATAGTGTAAATGCTAGCGCTGGTGCAGACAGTGTTTGTGGGCTATCAAATTCTTGATCCCCTGAAACAAGAGACACTATTTGTGCGGTGATTGTGGTGACCGAGTTTATAGGGTTAAAGGTAATTCTTGCTATCAATCCGGCTGCCATAGTTACTATCATTGTTTCACCGATTGCTCTTGATACAGCCATAATAATTCCACCAATAATACCTGGCCAAGCGGTGGGTATGAGTACGGCAAGTATCATTTCTTCTTTAGTTGCTCCCATCGCAATAGAAGAGTCTTTTAGAGTTGAGGGGATAGTTTTTATAAATTCATATGATAAAGACATTATGTAAGGGATAAGCATGATACCCATTACTACTCCTGCAGCCAGGGCGCTTTCTGAAGAGATTACAATATCAAGTTTTTGTCCTAAGAATCTGATTTGTGGTGCAATAAACAATGCTGCTACGTATCCGTAGACCACAGTAGGTATGCCTGCTAAAATTTCTATTATAGATTTTACTAATTCTGCATATTTTTTATTAAGATACTCGGCGATAAATACAGCAGAAAGTAAGCCTAGAGGTATTGATATAGCTAGCGCGATCAAAGTAATCAGTAAAGTCCCGCTTAATAGTGGTATTATACCCAGGTTATCGGCATATTCTATCGCATTCTGGGGGTTCCAATTTAAGCCGAAAATAAAGTTCTTAATTGGAACGAAAGAAAAAAATTTAAAAGTATCTGCGGTTAACATCAGTATCATGCACAATATTATTGTGCAAGTGATGATCGTAATAAAACACATGATAAATTTAAGAGAATACTCAAACACTATTCGTGAGTGTAAATGTGGTTTTATCAATAACAGTCCAATGATGGGGAGGATGATTATAGCTAGATAACAGTTACTTAGTATTCTATCAGCAATTAATTTATCAAATATAAATGTTTGTATTAATAGTTGGGTAGTGAATAATAACGCGGTAATTGCTATAGTGGCACAGATGATGCTGTATCCATAATAATCTTTATTTTCTCTGAAAGTCTGCTGTGATATAGAAGAGTATTTTCTTTGAAAAACTATCACTCTTATTTTACTTATTTGGTTTAGCGAGATTAAGTATAATAAAATTAGTGCAAGATACATTAGGCCATTGCGTATAAAATGTATTTTGCTAACCACAAAGTGAGCAGCAATACTAATGGAGAAAAGTCGATATTAGGAAGTGTATGCTGAGGAAGTTTTTGTCTAATAAAATATAGTGGTTTTTTGAATAATAGAGAAAGCACCGCATCTATTTTTTGTAGAACGGTGCTATTATTGTTGAGTATTTGAGTATTTGTTAGAATATTAATGGCTATATATAAAATTAATAATTTTGAATATAAATCAATTAGTGAGATTATAACAAATAATAAGGTCATTTTATAATGCTCCAGTGATTAAAGTGTTTAGTCTTTTTGAGAAATCACTAGCATTGGCCACTGGCTCATTTTCAATAATGCAGGCTTGATCAAAGAGAAGTCGTATTACTTCATCTGTGTGACTTGTAGTACTATTATTTTTTATTTTCTCAGATATTGAGCAAATAATAGGATGTTCGTTATTTATTTCTAGAACTTTTGCTGATGCTTTGTTTAGTTGTTTTTGTTCTATTAAAAATCTTTCCATCCTGATATCCATACTTCCTTCATCTGATACTAAGCATACAGGTGTATTTGTTAGTTTCTTAGAAATTTTAACATTTTTTACAACGTCTCCCAATATATTTTTAAAATAGTCGAGTAACATTCTATCTTGCTCTGGTGTATCTTTGTTTTGTGAATTGTCGGTGTCGGATTCATTTTTAGAAGATGTGCCAATATGTTGTATATCAATGTCAGAGCGAGTAACTGATTTTAGTTGTTTGTCATGATGTGTAGAAATATTGTTAACCCAAAAATCATCGACTGGATCTGTTAATAATAACACATCAATTTCTTTGTTTTTGAATCCTTCTAGTTGAGGGCTGTTTTCTATTTGGCCCTCATCTCCGGTTATGTAGTATATGTCTTTTTGTCCGTCTGGCATGTTTTTTATATATTCATCAAGTGTAATGAACTTACCATGCATCATGCTTTTAAATAAACAGATATTCATCAATTTTTCAGCGCTCTGCAATCTTTCGCACAAGCCTTCTTTTAAGACTGCGCCAAAATTCTTCCAGAAGTCAATATAAGAATCAAAATCATTTTTTAATTTTTTCTCTAATTCATTTAACACTCTTGAAGTGATAGATTGTTTAATTTGATTTAGTATGTTGTTGTGCTGTAATGTTTCACGGTTTATATTTAGAGGTAGGTCTTCTGAATCAACAATACCTCTTAAAAAGCGTAAATATTGAGGTATAATATCTATGCCGTCATCATTAATAAAGACTCTTTTTATATATAATTTTACACTTCTTTTTCTATCTGGATGAAATAAATCAAAAGTTTTGTTTGATGGAATAAAGAGTAAATTGATATATTCTAATGCTCCTTCGTTTTTATTGTGCAAAATCATCCACGGGGTGTCGCCTGCAAAAGAAGTTTTTTTATAAAATTGATTATATTCGTCTTCGCTTATTTCTGAACGAGGCTTTAACCATAGAGCAGCGGAGCTATTTATGACCTCTGCTTCTTTTTCTTTTTCTAGATCTACAAACTCTATCGGAATAGATACATGATCGGAATATGTTCTGATAATGTGGTTAATTTTAAAAGAATCTAAAAATTCTAATTCTGAGTCTTTAATATGTAAGGTAATTTTGGTGCCAACTTCTCTTTCTTGATCCCTTTTACTAATAGAAAACTCTCCGTTACCTTTAGATGTCCAAAGCCAAGTTTCTTTTTCTCCAGCTTTTTTGGTCTCGACAACAACTTGGTCTGCAATCATGAATGCTGAGTAGAAGCCTACGCCAAATTGGCCAATTAGTTGTAGATCTTTTTCTTTGTTTCCAGTTATTGTTTCCAAAAATTTTTGTGTGCCAGAGCTTGCGATAGTACCAAGGTTTTGTATTAATTCCTCTCTGTTCATGCCTATTCCATTATCTTCTATAGAGAGAGATTTATTTTTTTTGTCTGCAGTTATAGAGATTTTAAATGGCTTATCTGAAAGAAGGTTTGGTGTTTTATTTGATTCGTATCGAAGCTTATCACATGCATCTGAGGCGTTAGAGATCAGCTCTCTTAAAAAAATATCTTTGTTTGTGTATAAAGAATGAATCATTAAATGTAGAACTTTATCAATTTCTGCATTAAATTTTATAATTTCTGGTTTTGTCATTTTCTTCTATTGTTTTTAATTTATTATTATATTTAGAAATAATGATCTTAAAAGTGTTTTTCAAGGTTGTTAACTGAGATTTTTAATTGTTTTAAACAATAATTGTTTATATATTTTTAAGTTTTTTTTAAAAAAATGGTAATATATTCAAAAAGGTGCTATATATTCTGGAATTATGATCTTAAGGAAACTTGTTGCTAGTCTCTGTTTTTGTGTTTTTCTGACTCCTAGTGGGGCATCAGAAGAATGTCCTTATTCTCAATTGCTTAAAGCTAAATATTATGATCAAGCTATAAAATGTGCATCTTCCAAGAAAGATAATGTGCATGAGCTCTTGTTTAAGTGGTTGAAATATAAAGATGGAGATGGTTCTTTCGAAAATGTTACTTCATTTCTGATGGACAAGCCAAATATCCCTAGTTTTTCTGAGCTTGCGAAGAGTGCAGAAGAAAAACTAGATGATGATACGAAGAAAAGTGCTATTAAACGTTGGTTTTCAAAACATCCTCCTATTACACCTAATGGGATAAGATATTATACTAAAGTGATACTTAATAAGCATGTCTTTGATCAAAATGATATTAATATGATCAAAAAGGCTTTTATTAGGGGCGAGTTTTCTAATCAAGAGCGGGATGAGTTTTTTCATAAACATCGTAAGCACATCTCAAAAGAAGATGTATTAGATCGTGTTATGTACACTATTTGGTATTGTGATAGAAAAGTTGAAAAACAGTATATGTCTCTTCTGGATAATGATAGACAAGCATTACTAAGAGGTGTAATTAGGGTTCTAAATAACGAACAAAGTATAGATTCGCTTGGTACGACTGTGCCAGAATCTTTAAGGCAACATCCTGATCTTTTGTATAGTAAGGCATTGTGGTATAAAAGACGAGCTCATAATGACAAATTAGCTGAATTACTAATGTCTACACCATCAATTAAAGATCGTAATGATGATCGCTGGTTTAAGATTCGTATTGGTGTGGCTATAGATTTGATGGATAAAGGAGATTTTCAGAATGCGTATAAAATTATTTCGTTGCATAATTATTCAGATCCAGTCAATTATGTTGATGCTGAATGGTTGGCTGGTAGATTGGCGTATATATATTTAAAAAAGCCACGTGAAGGTTTTACTCATTTTAAGAATATTGTCGATAAGTCTCAGTATTCTATTAGTATATCTAAAGGTTCGTATTGGTCTGGTTTGGCTGCTCGCGATATAAACATGCCATCTTTATCAAAATCGTATCTTGTTAAAGCAGCTAAATATCCAGATACTTATTATGGGCAGCTCTCTTTGATTAAATTGGGCTATGCTGGTGCATATAAAGTAGCAGAAGATCCTAAAGTTACGCCAGAGGATTTAAAATGGGTTCAAAATAATACGTATATTAAAATTGCTCATGCTTTATTTCAGTATAAGAAATATCATCAAGCACGACATTTTGTTAAAGCGGCAGTATTACAGGCGCAAACACCAGGGCAAAGATTTTTGGTAACAGAATTTGGACGAGAGGAGCAGATCCATATGATGTCTGTTGTTTCTGGTAAAGAAAATTCCAGAGCTGGTCTTTTGTTTATAGAAAATTCATATCCTGTGCTTAAAATTTCTCCATCAATTAAAGAATTTAAAGTAGAAGATGCTCTAATAATGTCAATAATTAGGCAAGAAAGTGAGTTTAATCAATATGCAAGAAGTCATGCTGGTGCTATGGGTTTAATGCAGTTGATTTATCCTACAGCAAAGGATATTTCAAGAGAGTTAGGTAGTAAATTTACAAAATCTGCTTTATATCGCGATAAGCATTTGAATATGAAATTTGGTACATTTTACTTGCAGAAATTATTGGATTATTATGATGGCTCTTACATCTTAGCTATTTGTGCCTATAATGCTGGTCAAGGTAATGTTGATAAGTGGATTAAGCGCTTTGGGGATCCAAGAGATTTAAAAACAGTAGAAGAAGTTGCAACTTGGATAGAAAAAATTCCTTTCTTTGAAACAAGGGGGTATGTTCAAAATGTTTTGAGTAATGTGCAGATTTATAGAAATATATTGCGTTCTAAAAATAAAGTATCTCTATTATCAATTAATCTTGCTAAAGATTTACTCAAAAATAAGAAGGGAACATCTTCTTAATAAAGATGCTCCCACTTACTAATTTCTAATAATTGTTATTCCAATTCTGTTATAGGTCCACTATGACTTCCAGCGGTGTCTGTTTCGTCTGTGTCTAAGCGAAGATCTCCATTGGCAGGGCTTTCTTCCTCCTCCTCTTCACCATCTTGTGCAGCGATATCTTTCTCTTTGTCCTCCCTCACTTCTTCTTCTGATTTTGCGGTTTGTTGTACGGAGCCATCTGAGAAGATTATTATCTCATCTGTTTCCGATATTGTAATAGCGGCTAATTCTGGGTGGCTTGTAACTAATATATTAAATTCTGCGACTGTTGTAGTAATTGATTCATCATCTAATGCTATTGTTATTGTATCTCCATTTCGAGTAATTGTCATGGCGCGTGTTGGTTCTTCTTCTGCTTCGAATAATGCGGATTGTTCTCTATCCATGTTTGGTCTAGCACCTATAGGCATAGCTGTAGCTTCTGATCCGAGATCAGTTGGTATGAAACCATTGTTATCATCTTCATCTTTAGCAACACCTCCAGGTTTTTTCTTAGACAGTAGTTGGTCTATTTTTCTGATTACTTTTTCCAATTCTTCAGTATTTTTTGATTCTGGTCCAGGCTTTCCAGTTTTGGTTGTGGATGGAGTTTTGTATTGTAAGAAGCCTAAATGCTTTAGTCCAAGAATTGTAGCTAACCCTGTGGCAATAGATTGGGTAGGATTATCTGTTATTAACTCGTAAACCCAGGTGAAAATATTGCTAGATTTTGTTTTTGTTGTTTCAAAAGAATTTTGTGCTTTTGTCATAAGTCCCCTCTTATATTAAAAGTTTAATACTTAAAACACTACAGAAAAATCTTTGTTTGTAAATGTAAAATTTTTGTAAGTTATGCTGCTACAAGGTCTCTGCTTTTGAGTAATAATAGTAACTTCTCAAGTGCTAGGTCTATTGCGATATCATGTAATAAAGCATATTCGCTAGATAGTCTTGATAAAGCAAGTTCATATAGTACTTTCTCGCTGTAAGATCTTTCGGAGGATTCGGCGCTTTTAAATAAATCGCGGACTACTTCTGCTAATAATGATAAATCTCCAGAATGGATTTTTGTTTCATATTCTGTAGCTCTTTTGCTCCACATGCCTTTGCTACGCTTAGGTTTTTCTTTGAGAATGGTCAGTGTCTTATCAAGTTCTGTAGGAGTGCTTAGGTGTCGGAGTCCTGTTTTTCTTGCTTTATTTACAGGAATTTTTAAAGACATCTTATCTTGTGTAAATTTTATTACTAATAATTCCAAAGACATACCACCAATATTTTGTGTTTCTATATCCACAATCCTTCCTACACCGTGAGATGGATATACTACGTTGTCACTTATGCTGAATACTTTACTATTGGTCATGATACCTTACCTTATCCTTTTAGTGGTGGCTATATTAGCACATTTATTTTGATTAATAAAGAATTAATTTCACTGAAATGTTTTTTAGCTTAAAAAGGAGCTTATCTAACTATTGTTTTTTTTAAGCAATCTTGCTTTTTCTCGATCCCAGTCTCGTGTTTTTAGTGACTCTCGTTTGTCGTGTTGCTTCTTACCGCGTGCTAGAGATATCTCAATTTTAATTTTGTTCTTATCATTGAGATATAATTTTAAAGGAATAATTGTATAGCCAGAGGTCTTGAGTTTTCCAAGTAACTTGTTAACTTCGCTTTTGTGTAGTAAAATTTTTCTGTATCTAGTTTCAGAGTGATTTTCGATATTCGCTTTATTGTATTTATTGATATGAGAGTTAATCAGGAAGAGTTCGCCTTGTTTTATACCAACAAAGGCTTCGTTAATACTCGCTTTTTTTTCTCTAATTGATTTTACTTCGCTTCCTTTTAGGACGAGGCCTGCCTCAAACTTATCTTCTAAGTGGTACTCGAAGTTAGCTTTGCGATTTGTAGCAAATATCTTATTCATCGCTTAGAGCTTTAAAAATAACTTTGTCTTTAACGCAAGATGTTAAAAATTTATAATTAATAGCCGTGGCTATATTCTTTATATAAAAGCATTGTACATTTCGTGTGGTAATTTCTGCTCCAGATTCATTTTCAAGAATAGTTGTTACCTCAGGCTCTAGTTTGCTGATACTACCAATGCCTTCTATGTTGATTATCGGTTTTTTATTTTTATCGTTGCTAATATAAATATTGAGCGAACCGTTATACATTATTGCTGTTGATGCAAGAATTGTTAAATTTAGAGCTATTTTTAAGATGTTTCTATCTAATTTTTCAATATCTTTATCTATAAGAAAATTGACTAATACTTTAGATTTATAAAAATAATTTGTGACTAGGGATTTAAGAGTTGTAATGCTTGTTTCTGATGAATCTTGTAAAAAGCCATATGCCTGTCTTAAAAAAGTTAGTCGGTTAATTGCTTGTTTTGAGCTCATTTCAATTAACTCTATAGCTCGTTCTTGCATTTGCTTGTCATCAGAAGTAAGGAAGTCTATGCCGTTATTTATAGCCCCTACAGGACCAGCGAGATCATGACAAAATTTGGCACATAATAATTCAGTAAGCTCCATAGTAGACTCTAACATTTATTGCACAATAAAGTTAAGGTATACGTTATGTTGATTTTTTCAATATATATTTAACTTTTACATGGTTATATTATAGTATCTAATAATTGGTGTAATATATTAAGAAAATGCATGATTCTTTTGTAAGGTTGGAGCAGGAAATTCTAGATATACAATTTTCGTTAAGATATTTCTTTGTAAGGAATTTTATAGGTAAGGGTATAGATGGTTATTTAACTAACGACCGTGTTTTGATCACAAAACAAGCAGCAAAGCAACTGAAGACAATTCAGATGGAAGTGTCTAAAGACGGATATAATATAGCAGTTTATGATGCATATAGGCCAGTAAAAGCCGTACAACATTTTATTAGATGGCGTCATGATAAGAGCATAGAAAACAAAGCAATATTTTATCCAAATTTGTCTAAAGAAGAAATTTTTACTGGTGGTTTTATTGGAGAGAGGTCGTTTCATAGTAAGGGAAGTACTATAGATCTGACTCTGATTAAGAAGGGTGAAAAGTTATTAGATGAACCGCGATTGAGTTTTAGAACTCTAAAATCTGGCAGGACAATACCATTTTATGACGATAATTCTGTAGATATGGGTTCGTCTTTTGATTTGTGTGATTCGGTGAGTTACGGAGAGAGTGATGAGGTGTCTGAAGAGCAATATAAACTAAGGAAATATCTTCGAGATGTAATGATCAAGCATGGGTTTGTACCAATAAAAGAAGAATGGTGGCATTTCACATTAAGAAATGAACCTTTCCCTGATACATATTTTGATTTTGATATTAAGAAAACTTAAATCACAAGACTCTTTTAGCAATTGTTGCTGCGGTAATTGATAGACAGTGATTTTTTTTGAGTATTTTACAGCACTCGTTTAATGTTGCGCCCGTGGTGATGACGTCGTCAATTAATAGTATATTTTTGTTGTTAATTATATTTTTGTATTTTGTGTTTATATGAAAAGCGCCTTGTATGTTTTTCATTCGCATTTTTTTTGTATAATTTGTCTGGCTTGCGTTAAATTTTTCTCGGATAAGTAGATCTGGAATAAATATAATGTTTAGGTTGTTTGCAATTTGTTTTGCAAGTAAAGAAGCTTGGTTATACATTCTTTGTCTTAGTTTTTTTCTATGTAATGGTACTGCAGTTACTATATGGAAATCTTTTGTATGATAATCTATTAATTTGTTAGAGATTAGTTTTGCAAAAGGTTTTGCCAGCATTGTTTTGTCGTAATACTTGAAATTTAGAATGATATTTTTGATGTTGTCGGTGTATTTGAATACACTAATCAGCTTATTAAACAATGGTTTTTCTTTGTGACATGAAGCGCATACTTGTAAATTCTTAGGGATATTAAAAGAGAATTCCAGTGGATTGCTGCAAATATAGCAACACGGCTCTGATATAAATTCAACTAATTGCCAGCATTGATGACAAAATATAGAGTCGTTATATACGAATGTTCTGCACTTGATGCATTTAAATGGAAATAAGAAGTTTATAAAATTATACCAAAGATTTTTCATTTATCATCTAACATTGGAACAAAATTGACATTAAAAAAACTTTCTCTGACTATGCCATGTTTTGTTTTAATAATTCTAAATAATTCTTGGATCTCTCCTGTTTTTGTAGGGACTATTAATCTTCCATTGATTTTTAGTTGAGAAATTAAAATTTCTGGTACTTCTGATGGAGCTGTTGTTACAATGATAGCATCAAATTTTTTTCTTGATTTATGTCTTTTTAAACCACTAGCAATGTCTATGTGAATATTGTTGTACCCAAGTTCTTTTATTTTCTGGAATGCGTGGTTGCCGAGTTCTGGGATAAGTTCTACAGAAAAAACTTGTTTGCATAATTGTGCTATAACAGATGTTTGATATCCGGTACCAGTTCCTATTTCTAATACGATATCTGATGTGGTTATTTGTGCTGCTTCACACATAAACGCTGTTATATAAGGTTGATATAGAATTTGATCTTTATTTAGTGAGATGTCTAAGTTGGTATATGACATGGTTTCTAAGTCACTAGAAACAAATTGTTCTCTAGGGACGTTTTCTATAGCAGCAAGTACGTTCTGGTCTGAGATTCCTAGTGATTCTAGATTTTTCCTCAGAATATTTTTTTGTTTAGAAAAATTCATACAAATTTGTATATATTATTTTCATTGCGTAGATATTATTATATCATGTGTTTGTGGTTATAAACAATTTATTCGCTTAATAGTGTTAGTAGTTATATGAAATATTTTGTCTCTCTTCTTTTTTCTTTATGTGTTTACATTGGAGTTGCGCATGCAGTAACGAGTGTTGATATTACACGAAGTAATATTGCACCAGTGTCTATTGCTATACCTGATTTTATTAATGAAGGATCAAGAGAGCATAATACGTTAATTAGGAAAATAATAATCAATGATTTAGAAACTACCGGTTTATTTAGATTGATTGATAAAGGTGCATATATACAAAATATCACCAATATTAATGACGCAGTAGAATTTGCTTCCTGGAGACAAGTGAATGCGAGCGCTTTGTTAACGGGGCAGATTAAAGTTATTGATGGAAAAATAGTTTTGTCATATAGGGTGTGGGATATTTTTTCACAAAAATTGATCTCTTCAAAAACTCTGACTGCTAGCAGTAATGATATTAGAACCGTGGCGCATAAAGTTGCTGATGATGTTTATTATAATTTTATAGGGGATGCTGGTTATTTTAATACTAAGATTGCTTATATATCGGTTGTAAGAGAGGGAAGAGATCTAATTCGTCGGTTAGCTGTTATGGATTATGATGGTGCAAATCATAAATTCTTAACTAAAGGAGAAAATATTGTATTAACACCGAGATTCTCTCCTGATTCTCAAGAGTTGTTGTATTTGTCATATAGAGGTAAAAAAACTCCGAAAGTTATGGCTATGAACTTAAAAACTGGGTTTAGTAGAGCATTAGGAAAGTTTCAAGGCATGTCTTATGCGCCAAGATATACACCAAATGGAAAGCATGTGTTGTTGTCTGCTGAAAAACGAGGTGTGAGTAATATTTTTATGGTTGATTTGGACACAATGAATGAAAAACAAATTACAACCTGTAGTTCTATTTGCGTTTCACCTTCTGCATCTCCAGACGGGAAAAAGATAGTCTTTAATTCTGATATGGGTGGGGGGAGGCACTTATATGTCATGAATAGTGATGGTAGTAATATTAAAAAGATTAGTTTTGGTCAAGGGCAGTACAGTGGTCCTGTGTGGTCTCCTAGAGGTGATTTAATAGCATTTACAAAAATGATATCAGGCAGGGGGTTCTTTATAGGTGTAATGAAACCTGATGGTACAGGTGAAAGAATTATTGCAAGAGGATGGCTTGTAGAGGGTGCAACGTGGGCACCAAATGGTAGAGTGATTCTATTTGAGAAGGTTCCAGATGAATATAGTCGTGATCCAAAAGTACATGCTATTGACATTAGTGGTCATCATGAGATAGCTATTGATACGCCATATAATGCAAGTGATGCTTCATGGTCAAATTTTATTAAATGATAAAAGGGATTTGTGTTGCTAAAATTTAATTACGGATTATGATTAACTGAAGAAAAAAGAGAGAGGAGAAGGATGAAAAAGATTTTAGTAGTTTTATTACTGTTAGTGTCGTCATGTAGTAAAAAAAGCGATATGTTAGATTCAGAAGTGCGTCCAGGAACGCAAGCAGAGTTGGAAATAAACATTGGTGATTATGTATTGTTTTCTGTAAATGGTGCAACGCTAGATAATGAATCTAGAGCGACTCTTGATAGACAAGCAGAATGGCTAGAAAGATATAGAGATATCAAGATAATCATTGAGGGGCATTGTGATGAAAGGGGAACAAGAGAATACAATTTAGCTCTTGGCGCTAAGAGGGCTAATGCAGTAAAAGATTATCTTGTTGCTGCAGGTATTAATCCAAAGCGTGTGGCAACCATTTCTTATGGTAAAGAAAGACCTGTAGTTGAAGGCGTTGGTCCAGAAGTATGGAAGCAAAATAGACGTGCTGTTACTGTAGTTAATTAAATATAAGTGCTATGCAACGTTCTGGCTTAATTATTGTTTTATTTAGCGCTTTAAGTTTTTCACTTGTTAGTAATGGTGTTGAAATAGCGTTGCACGACGATGGCAATGCGGATGATAAGGTTGAAGATTTGCAATCTAAGATGCGCATTGTTAATAATCAAAATAAAAACCTTCATGCTAAAATATTAGAAATAGAAGAGAAGTTACGAGAAATCACTGGTAAGATGCAGGATTTAGAGCATTTAGAAGCAAAGTTTACAAATAAAGTCCAAAATCTTGCTGCTGATACAAATCTTAGATTTGAGACTTTAGAAAAGAAAATTGCTAATAGCAAATCAAGTAATACAAGCAGTCTTGATAAGGCTGTAAGTGCTCCTATGGTAAAATATCTTAATATGATAGAGCAGAAAAATTATAAAGGAGCAATTCAGGGCTTAGAAAGATATATCGGCGTTAATCATTCATCTCCAACTCTTGGGGAGGCATATTATTGGCTTGGGTATGCATATATGTCTAGTCAGGACTATACAAAGGCAATTAAAATGTTTGTAAATAGCTATAATGGCTATCCTAAGAGTAGTAAGGCAGAATACAGTCTTCTCAATATGGCAGTGTCTTTGTATAGAATAAAAGAATATAATAAATCATGTGTGTTGCTTAAGAAGTTAATCAGCACATCGCAAAATAAACAAATTCTAAGCCTGGCGCAGTATCAACAAAAAGATTTTAAGTGCAAATCTATAGAAGATAAGCCAACAAAACAAAATCAAGTTCCGATAACCTCAAAGAGTGTTAAGAAATAAAATAGTGTTTATTAGAAAGCATATTTTTTCTCTGCCAAATATAACATCATAATACCTATTATTGTAAAGCTAATCACTGTTATAAAAGAGTTTATAGATGGGAAGGAATCTGAGAGCTGAAGCTTCATTAGTATTTCTACATATAAAAAGGTTACAAATCCTACAACAGTTCCAAATGCAATAATTTGTTGGTTCTTGCTATTACGGGTTGATTTTAGTGAGAAAGATGCAGACATACATACTAAGCCTAGTGTTAAAAATGGTGTTATTAGGAGTTTGTAGAGATATTGTGTATATTGTTCTGTAGAACCACCTATAATTTTTAGTGTGCTAATAAAATTTGGTAATGCCCAGATTGAGATTTGTTTTGGTTTACGAAAACTGTTAATTAAATCTTGAGGACTAAGGCTGCTTGGTAAAATTTTTTCCTGATATCGGATGCTGTTTGTTTTGACTTGTTTTTCTATGGCGTTAGTGAGGATCCACTCATTCTTTTTTAATATTGCTTTTTCTGCATCAATGCGTTTTTTAAATATGTAATCTGGTGATGTAATAATATAAGAGGTGTTGTATAGCCAAATTTCTTTTGAAGATTTTTCACGCAACTGCTCTGCGCTAATAATATACAACTCTTCTTTGTGAAGTTTTGGCATATCCAATAGCATGATTCCGTATTTAGATAAAGTTAATGGTTCCGAGGTTTCTTTATTGGCAACGTGTTTTATGTGATTTCCGTACAATAATAGATGAGATGATATGGGGTTTAATACCGTGATTATGATTGTTGAAAACAAGAAACTTACAAATACAAAAGGAAATAGAAATTGTTTTAGAGAAATACCACTAGCCTTGATTGCGGTATATTCATTGCTTTTTGCTAAAGATACAAATGTATAAATTAATGCTGTAAATAGCAATAAGAGACTAGTTTCCTGAATTATAAAAGGTGTACGAGATATACTTATTTTCATCATTGTGAAAATAGATATCTGCGATTTATGCATGTTTATTGTAAGTTCGGTAAGCTCAATGATAAAAAATGATGATGCAAAAATCAGTGTAACCACCAAGATAGCTTTGATAAATATAGAAGATGTATATTGAAAGAGTTTAAAAGGCATTTAACCTAATACTGGTGGGCCCGGCAGGACTTGAACCTGCGACCACACCGTTATGAGCGGCGTGCTCTAACCAACTGAGCTACAGGCCCTAATGATATTTATAAACATTTTATATATTACTTCTTATATACAAGTCAATTTAATATTTATTTTTTGTATAATGTTTTTTGTTAAGCTGTCGATGTTTAGCTATGTTCTTGATTGCTGTGTTCAGTTATCATTTTTATGCTTCGATGGTCTGTGCTAGGAAACCTGCTATTGCTGAGGTGGTTTTGATGTCTGTTTTTTTGATATTGTTTAATAAACTTATACCAGAAAATGATGTACATCTACTTAATGCGACATAAGTTTGTCCTACTGCGAAACTTCCTGTGCCTAGGTCTATCAATATGTTGTCAAAAGTTTTGCCTTGGCTTTTATGAATTGTAATTGCCCATGCCAACCTCATAGGGTATTGGGTAAAGCTACCAACTTTCTCTGATACGATCTCTTTGCCTTCAAATGTAAAATTAAATGTTTCCCAGGTATGTTTATAAATAGATACCAGTTTTTGATTGTGTAATAGTTCTACAATAATGCAAGGGATGCCGTGTATATCTGTAGATATTGCTTTTATTGTTCCTAAAGTGCCGTTCACCCATCTTCTTCTTTGATCGTTGTTTAGCAGCATAATTTGTGCGCCTACTTTTAATTGTAAATTTGTAGAAGTTGGATATTGGTCTTTGGTAAACGCTCCTTGTATCTGTGCTTCAGAGATAAAAGTTTCAGCTCTTATATTATTTAAACGCTCCAGATTGATGCTGTCAGCTTTTTGATTAGTTGCAGTAAGGCATATAAATGTTTTGTTTGTGATATTACTTTCATTAGACTCTACTCTGGTATTGAGATAATTTATGTCTTGCTGTGTTATTGAGTTATTTCTAATTTTATTTAATAAATCTATAAATTCTTTATCTTTTTGTCGGTAGACGTGGTCTAACTCTATCGTTTTTAGTTTTTTAGCTTTTAATGCATTGGCACTAAAAAAATATGGGGTTTCGTATAGTGTTAGTAAATGGTCGTTTTTGGATACTACTGGTGGTAATTGATAGAGATCGCCAATAAAAATCATTTGTATACCACCAAATGGTTTTTCTGGGCTAGGACCATGTATCTGTAAAAAAGTATCTATGCAGTCTAAAAGATCTGCTCTCAACATAGATACTTCATCTATAATAATCATTTGTAGATTTTTATATATATTTTTCTTGTATAGGCTTTTGTAGTCTTTTCTTATTTTGTCTGGTGTGATGTCTATATAGAAATGAAAGAAGCTGTGAATGGTTTGTCCTTTGATATTGAGTGCAGCGACACCTGTTGGCGCAAGCGCGACGTATTTTTTCTTTGTAGTGTGAGCAAAATATTCTAGTAAGGTTGACTTCCCAGTGCCTGCTTTTCCAGTTATAAAAACGCTATTTGTTGAATTTTCAATATAGTCCAATGCTTCATTGAATTTATTTGTGCGTTCTAGCGAACTATTATTAGTATTAAGATTTTGTAAATGCTCCATGGTGAATGTTTGGTTTTTTTATATATAAAGGTTTTACTTGCTGAGTTCGTTCGGGAAATTGTTTGTGGTATTCTAGAAGTGTTGTAGCATTATATTGTATAAATTTTGTATCAATGTTTTTGTTGTTAAAGAATGTAAGGATTGGATTGTCATTTGAAACAAGTGTGTCTGAGGTCTGGTTATTTATAAAACTTGATTTAGGTAACACAAGAATTTCGCTCAGAGCAAGTGTGTTGTAATCAAATTGTTGTACATATAATTCGTCGCTAAACGCATTGATTGTTGTATAAAAATTAGTATGTATGTGTTCTGTTTGATTATGTGCAAATGCCATTATTTCTAAAGTAGTAAAGCCTACAATTGTTGTAGTGGGTAATGTTGCCTTTATTCCTCTTATGGCAGAGATACCTATTCTTATTCCTGTGAAACTTCCTGGGCCTATAGTGCATAAAATTCTATCTAGATCTTTATAATCTACATTTGCTTTCTGCAGCAATGAGTTGATTTCAAAAAATAATAAATCACTCTGTGTAGTATCATCAAGGTTTGTCATAGATACCTGGTCATTGATTGAGAGAGCTATGGAATGTGATGATGTGGCGGTATCTATGGATAATATATTCATATGTTGAAGTTGAATTGTTTTATTTTTAGGTTATGTTGTTCAAATATTTATATATTTTTTATTATGTTAGGTAAATATAAAAACACATTAATTGCAAGCATTGGCTCTGGCATAGAATATTATGATTTTATAGTTTATGCGCTAATGTCACCATATTTATCACAGATTTTTTTTGATCACGCTAACCCTGTGCATAATATTGTCTATTACTTTAGTGTTTTCTCATTAGGGTATATTTTTCGTCCTGTGGGAGGGGTATTATTAGGTTATATTTCAGATAAATATGGTAGAAAGAATGCGTTTTTGGTTTCTACGTTTTTGATGTGTATCTCCACTTTTGTTATAGGTTTTTTGCCAGTAAAGTATTTAGACAAAAATACGCTAGTTTGTATGCTTGTGATTTGTAGAATTTTACAAGGCATATCATTTGGGGGTGAGCTCTCTAATGCCATAACTTTTGTATATGAAAGTAATAAAAGCAAGTATTTTCATGGTAGTTTTATATTTACTAGCGTTGGTTCTGGTAATATTCTTGCAATTTTTGTTGTGAATGTTTTAAGCAATCAACTCTCTCGCGAAGCAATAATCAATTTCTGGTGGCGCCTTCCTTTTGTGATAGGAGGGTTTTTGATGCTAGCTTGTTTTGTATTTAGAAGTCATCTGAAAGAAACTAAAGAATCTTCGAGCGCAAGATTTAATTTTTTGGATATTCTCAAGAAAATAAGTAAGCAAAAACATGAGGTCTGCTTAGGGGTTATATTGAGTGCCGCTATAGCTAGTTTGATAGTCGTGAATCTATTTTTTCCAACATATTTTAGTATTTTTTATTCTTATGATGTATCGCAAATTTTTAATTTGATGATGTACTCAATGGCATTTTCTGTAATTTTCTCACCCTTGTTTGGATATTTTCTTAATAAGGAAAGTGATAAATCTAAAGTGTTTATTTTCGGAATTATTGTGTTCCTAGTTATTGTAATATGCTTTGCAATTGTTATTGGTGGGAATAATATTGGTATGGTTTTTGTTTTTATGTCTGTGTATCAGGTGTTTATTAGTTTCTTTTTTGTTTTATCTCTACCGTTTATGACTAGTTTGTTTAGTGCTGATGTACGAAATACTGCTGTAGCTTTTTGTTATAACATGGGCTATATCATAGCTAGTATTATTCCTAGTGTTGTGACATATTTTAAAGATGATTATGGAAGGTTTTTTGTTTTTTATATTGTTGGCGGAATATACTGTGTATTAATGTTATTTATTGTTTTAATGTTTAAGGTAACAAAAAAATTATATTATGATAGATCCAAAAATTATTCGTGAATACGACATACGTGGAATTTATAATGTAACTCTGAAAGATAGGGATGCATTTTTAGTTGGGTATGCTTTTGCTATTTATTTAAAAGAAACTTACAATGAATCTTCCTACGTTGTGAATGTATGTAGAGATGGAAGATTAAGTTCTCCTCAAATAGTAAAATTTTTGATGGCTGGCTTGATAAAAGGTGGAGTTGTAGTGCGTGATATTGGTGTAGGTCCTACGCCATTATTATATTTTTCTAATTTTGCTAGTGATGTTACTGCTGGCATTATGGTTACTGGTTCGCACAATCCTCCTGAATATAATGGCTTTAAGTTTATTGTAAAACAGAAGGCTTTTTTTGGTGACAAGATCAAAGAAATTTTTAAAATTTCGCAGCGGTTTGATGATGTGCTGATTATGGATGAATGTTCTGATAGAGAAGAATTATCTTTTTTAGATAGATATGTTAATAGGGTATCTCGTGATTACTTTCCGAAGAGTAGCAAGAAAATAGTATGGGACTGTGGTAATGGTGCTGTAGGTGATGTTGTAAATCAAATGTGTAAGAATTTACCAGGGCAGCATATTATTTTGAATGAAAAAATTGATGGTACCTTCCCTGCGCATCATCCTGACCCTACAGTTATTGGAAATCTAACACAGCTTATAGAAAAGGTAATACAAGAGAAAGCTGATTTAGGTGTCGCTTTTGATGGTGATGGCGATAGAATTGGTGTTGTTGATAGCAAGGGAAGAATAGTGTGGGGTGATCAAATATTGGTCATTCTTTCAAAAGATGTATTAGAAAAAAATCCTGGTGCATCTATTATTGCCGATGTTAAAGCAAGTAAAGTATTTTTTGATGAAGTAACAAAGAGTGGTGGCAAAGCGTTGATGTGGAAGACTGGTCATTCTCATATCAAACAGAAAATGGCTGATGTTGGTTCTCCATTGGCTGGTGAAATGAGCGGACATATTTTTATTGCTGATAACTATTATGGTTTTGATGATGCTATATATGCGGCTGTTAGGCTTATTTCGTATCTAGATAGGAAAAATCTTTCGTTATCTGCAGTATATGACGAGTTACCAAAAGTTTATAATACTACCGAAATTAGAGTTCAGTGTGATGATGATAAGAAGTTTGTAGTCATAGAGAAGCTTAAGTGGTATTTTGATGAACATAAGATTATCTTTAATGATGTAGATGGAATAAGATATGATTTTCCTGGAGGATGGGGTCTTATTAGGGCATCAAACACTCAAGATGTTTTGGTCTGTAGATTTGAGGCTATGTCTAGCAATGATATAAAAACGCAGTTCTTTTTTGTTGCATCTCTTTTGGAGAATTATGGTTTATCCATGACAGAAGAGCATCTTGTAATTAATCACTAATCGATGTTTAGTAAGCTTTTAGTTATCAGTGGTCCAACGGCAAGTGGCAAGTCTAGGTTTGCTGATGCTGTCTATTCTAAGATTCCATCGGTTATAATTAATGCAGACGCCTTGCAGGTATATGACGCACTTCCTATTTTGACAGCCAAGCCTAAAGAATTTAGAGATCATAGTAAGTATGTGTTGTATGATGCTTTGTCTGTAGATAAAGAATGTTCGGTAGTGCAGTGGGTATCCATGGCAGAGCAAGAAATAACCAAAGCTTGGTCTCGGGGGATTTTGCCTATAATAGTTGGTGGCACTGGTTTTTACATCAGGGCATTGCTATATGGTGTATCCGCAGTTCCGTCAATTCAGGATGATGTTATATATAGAGTGGAGCAGAGATATAAGGATATGGGTAAAGAAGAATTCTTTAATTTGTTATGCAAGACAGACCCTGGCGCTAAAAAACTACATCTTAATGATAAATATAGGCTCTTAAGAGCAGCTGCTGTATTTGAGCAAACTGGCAAGTCAGTCTACAGTTATTCCGAGAGTAACGTGCTTAAATATAATGATTGTTCTCATATCTTCTTTGATCCTAATCGAGCTAATCTTTATCAATGGTGCAATGATAGATTCAAGAATATGCTTGATGAGGGAGTTTTAGATGAAGTTAGAACATTTATCGCTTGTAAAAATGGCGCTTGTGCAATAGAGAAGGCAATAGGGTATAAACAAATAGTCATGTATTTAAATGGCGATATTTCTTTGGATCAGGTGACTCAAGATGTGCAGCGTTTAACAAGAAATTATGCAAAACGTCAATATACATGGTTTTATAATCAAATAAAGCATAGGATATCAGTGCAATATGATAATTATTGTGATGTGGAAACCAAGGTATTAGACGATGTAATGCGGTTTGCAGTAACATAGCATTTAGTTGCTATAAGTGCTTTTAAACTTATTCATAATAATTCCTGCAGCTGTTGCTGCATTAAGGCTTTCTACTTTAGAAGATATTGGGATTTTTATTAGCCAATCACAGTGTTTTTTATTGATTGGTTGTATGCCGCTTTGTTCAGATCCTACTATTGATGCGGTTTTATTTGGTATATCAAAACTGTTGATGTTTTCTTTTGCTGTTCCATCAAGTCCGAGCACCCAGAAACCATGCTGTTTTAAATCTTTAATAATATTAGCTATGTTAGGTACGACAAATATTGGGACAAATTCTGATGTGCCAGAACAGGCCTTGATTAAAGATGGTGTTTCTTGTACAGATCTATGTTTGGTAATAATTACCGCATCAACATCGAATGCGCCTGCGGATCGTATAATATTGCCAACATTTTGAGGGTCTTCTAAGTGATCAAGAATGAAGATGTGTGCCACCTCTTTTTGCATAATTTGGTATAAATTTGAAATCTCTTCTTGAAAAATGCGCGATGTTTTTAAAGCAATGCCTTGATGGTTCGTGGATTGTGTGAGATCATTGAGATGCTTATTGGTGGTAACAATTACCTGAATTTCCTTTGGGATATGCGCATCATGTTGTAATTTGTGTTGAGTTTGCTCTGTGCAATAT
>JAGORE010000007.1 GCA_018062985.1 Rickettsiales bacterium
CTGCATCTTTTTTTGCAGTGCTTTGAGCTTTGTTATACCAAGCTTTCTCGTTAGCTATATCTTCTAGTGCCTTAGCTTCTTTTGCTGATTGCGATTGAGCATCTCCCCACCAGTTAGCATCATTTTGTGCTTGTTTAGCTTTTTGTTGTTCTATTGAAGATAATCTAGCATCTTCCTTATCTTTGGTTACTTGTTGTTGAGGGTTTTTAGAAGCAATGTTATCTTTTTCAAATAGTCTTTGTTTTTCAGCTCTGTCTCTTTCTATTTGTCTTTTACCTTCAGCAGCAAACTCTTCACCAGCTTTGCCTCTAGCATCTGCTAACATACGGCTTTGCTCTTGTTCTGATTGAGATTGAGTATCTTTCCACCACTTAGTGTCAGCTTGTGCTTGTTTAGCTTTTTGTTGTTCTATTGAAGCTAATCTAGCATCTTCCTTATCTTTAGTTACTTGTTGTTGAGGGTTTTTAGAAGCGATATTATCTTTTTCAAAACGTCTTTGTTTCTCAATTTTAGCATCTTCTTTTTGTTGAGAATCATCTCCCCAATTCCAAGGTAAAAAGCTTCGTACTTTGTCCCCCAGAGAGTCAGTGTTATCTACTGAGCTCCTGTCTTCTGTTGCGGCTGTACTTGATAATTGTTGCGTATTTTGAGTCGCACTGTTTTCTGTCAAACTTTTAACAGTATTTTGTGGCTCTCGTGTAGCTTGAGCAGTTACTGCAGGTTCAGAAGTAGCGGTGGTATCAGGAGTAACTGTAGAAGATTGCCTAAATGAATTCAGCGGGGACCACTTTCTCAATTTGTCTGCTAAAGATTCTTCATTTATTTTGCTTTCTATTGCTTTTGCAGGGAGATTGAGTTTTTTTACGATTTTATCTAAGTATGCTTTATTGGCTACAACTTTAGTTTCTTTAGACTTTTGCGAGTTGTTTTTCCACACATAAGATTGTACATGAGTTTTTTGACCATCTTTTTCACCAGTGATAGAAAAAATAACATGTCCAGTGTTTGTTTTAAAGAAGTTGGTTGTTAAATTTGAGAATTGATCTTTGTAGTTACCTTGTTCAGATTTTGCCTTGTTTCTAATGCTAGTTGGCACGTCATCCATTCTCATTTCGGTCATGTTTTCAAAATTGATAGCGGCCAGTTCACTTTCTTCAGCCTCTTGAGCTTCTATCGCTGAAGGGTTTGCCAATGCGTAGTTTATGACAGGAGTTTGGATGCTTAATAAAGATGCGAATAAAACTAGGTGTAGGTTTTTCATTTTTCCCCATATAGATAAATTAAATTATGTAGGAAATTTTATATAGGTAAGTATTAAAAAATAGTAAATTTGAGCAAAAAAAAAGAATGTTATTGTGATGTTGTGTTGAAAATATCTATGATATCTAGTCGCAAGCAACTCTCCAAGCTGAATTATCAGAGAATATGGCGTGCAGAAGCTTATTATTAATTGTATGACCTGGTTTAAAGGTCTTTATATGACATTTTAAAGGGCTTCCGGCTAGATAAACATCGCCTATTAAATCTAAAAGTTTATGTCTAACAAATTCATCTTTGTATCTTAAGCCTGTATCATTAAGGATTGTTTCTCCTCTAAGGACTATCGCATTTTCAAGAGAAGCACCTTTTGCAAGGCCCATTTGTTTTAATAGCTCTCCTTCATGTTCAAAGCCGAAAGTTCTTGCCCTTGCAATGTTATGTTTAAATGATTTTTCTTCTTCGGAGAAATGGTATATTTGAGAGTTAATAGTTTTATTATCGAATTTGATTTCCATGTCTACGGAGAAATGGTTTGCAGGAGAAATAGTTGCAAAAGAATTTTTATCTTCTACATGTATTTCTTTTAGTATTTCTATGTATTTTCTAGGTGCATCTAAATCTTTTGTACCAGCGCATTCGATCATAAAGATAAACGGTTCTGAACTACCATCCATTATTGGAATTTCGGAGCCATCAAGCTCAACAAAAACATTATCTATGTCGCAACCCCATAAAGCTGCCATTAAATGCTCTATTGTAGCAATTTCAACACCGTCTTGATTTTGGATAGTTGTGCCCAAGGTAGTTTTTGAAACATTAGAATATTTTGCAGATATTTTGTTATTTTTATTTTTAATGTCTGTGCGGATAAATACAACGCCTGTATTTTCTGGTGCTGGATATAGAGATATTGAGGTTGGTTTGCCTGAATGAACACCAATCCCAAAACAACTAATTGTATGTTTTATTGTTTTTTGTTGCACTATTAATCTCAAATAAAATATCTTGCTTAATATAATAATATTCTAGTTTTTCTAGATATCAAATAACATATTGTTACGAATTATTACATTCGGTCATATTGAAAATGAATAGCAGAGTTCTTATTTAATATACTAAAATTATAATCGACAAGAGGAGGTTGTATGGATTTAGAAAAATTTACAGATAAGGCAAAGAAAATAATCCAAGCAGCACATTCAGATGCTTTAGCTTTAGGACATCAAAAGTTTGCTGTAGAGCATTTGTTAAAAGCTATGTTAAATGAAGGTAGCGCTCTAATTCCTCAGATTATTTCTGATTGTGGAGTGGATCCATCTTTAGTCTCTGATGATTTAGATAAAGAATTATCAAAAATACCCCAAGTTTCTGGTAGTGGTGCTGGTCAGATATATATGGATTCAGATTTAGCCAAAGTTTTTGATAAGGCTATAAAAATAGCCAAAGATGCTGGAGATCAATATGTTACTGTTGATCGTATTTTTGAAGCTATTTGTAGTATTAATTCTGTTTTAAAAAAACATAACATTACAGAAAAGAGAGTGTCTGAGATTATTAAAAGCTTACGGAAGGGGCATAAAGCAGATAGTTCTGGTGCTGAAGATAGTTATGATGCATTAAAAAAATATGCACGTGATATTACAGATTTGGCTTTAAAAGGAAAAATAGATCCTGTTATAGGTCGTGATGATGAAATTAGACGAACTATTCAAGTTCTGTCTCGTCGAATGAAAAATAATCCGGTGTTAATAGGTGAGCCAGGTGTTGGTAAAACTGCCATTATTGAAGGTTTAGCCATGAGAATCATTAATGGTGATGTTCCAGAAAATATGAGATCTTCGAAAGTGATATCTCTTGACCTTGGTGCTTTAGTAGCAGGGGCAAAATTTCGTGGAGAGTTTGAAGAAAGGTTAAAAGCAGTGTTATCAGAGATCGAAAACTCAAGTGAAGATATCATATTATTTATTGATGAATTGCATATGTTAGTTGGTGCTGGTAAAGCAGAAGGTGGAATGGATGCATCAAATCTTTTGAAGCCAGGTTTAGCTAGGGGTGATTTACATTGTGTTGGTGCGACTACTCTTGATGAATATAGGCAATATATAGAAAAAGATGCGGCTTTAGCAAGAAGGTTCCAGGCCGTGTATGTATCTGAGCCATCTGTGCCTGATACCATTTCTATATTAAGGGGAATTAAAGAAAAATATGAACTTCATCATGGAATTAAAATTTCCGATGCTGCTATCGTGGCAGCAGTCAAGTTATCAAAAAGATATATTACTGACAGGTTCCTTCCTGATAAAGCAATTGACTTAATTGATGAGGCTTCTAGCAGAGTGCGTATGGAGGTTTTTAGTAAGCCGGAAAATATAGATGAGCTTGATAGAAAAATTGTCAAATTGAAAATGGAAGAATCTGCATTAAGCAAGGAGAATGACGATGCATCTAAAGATCGTTTAAAAGAGTTAAAAAAAGAATTGTCGGTTCTAGAAGAAAAGTCATTGGATTTAACTAGTAAATGGCAGGCAGAAAGAGCAAAGCTAGCTGAAGAAAATAAAATAAAAGAACAGTTAGATGAAGCAAGACATAAGCTTGGAGCAGCACAGCGGGAAGGTAACCTTGCTAAAGCTAGTGAAATTGCTTATGGCACAATTCCTGCTCTTGAAAAAAAGATTAAAGAGTTTGAAGAAATAAAAAAGAGTAGTAAATCCAGGGATGTGGTTACAGAAGCTGATATAGCTAATGTGATATCAAGAACCACAGGTATTCCTGTCGATAAAATGTTAGAAGGCGAGAAAGAGAAGCTTTTAAATATGGAAAATATTTTATCTGAGTATGTTATTGGTCAAAAAGATGCGATTGCTGCGGTTAGTGATGCATTGCGCAGATCTAGGGCAGGTATACAAGATCAAAATAGGCCTCTTGGTTCATTTTTGTTCTTAGGACCAACTGGCGTTGGTAAGACAGAGTTAGCAAAGTCTTTAGCTCACTTTATGTTCAACGATAAGCACTGCATGACTAGAATAGATATGTCAGAGTTTATGGAAAAACATTCTGTGTCTAGATTAATTGGTGCACCTCCAGGGTATGTTGGTTATGAGCAAGGAGGTGCTTTAACTGAGTCTGTAAGGAGAAGATCTTATCAGGTTCTATTATTTGATGAAATTGAAAAGGCTCACCCAGATGTTTTTAATGTTTTATTGCAAGTTTTAGATGAGGGGCATTTAACAGATGGCCAAGGTAGAACTGTAGATTTTAAGAATACTATTATTATTTTAACTTCTAATATTGGCGCTCATTTGTTAATAGAAAAGGGTGATGACGCCAAGCCTGAAGTAATGAATTTACTAAAACAATCATTTAGGCCGGAATTTCTAAATAGGCTTGATGAGATTATTGTTTTTCATAAACTTTCTCAAGCAGATCTAGTAAAAATAGTCGATGTACAGATAGCTCATTTAGAGGGTCTATTAAGTGAAAAGCATATACAAGTAGAAATGACAAATGAGGCTAAGAATTGGTTGGCTACAAATGGCTTTGATGAAATGTATGGCGCTAGACCTTTGCGGAGATTAATCCAAAAAGAGCTTCAGAATCAAATCGCAAAAATGATTCTTGCTGGAGAGGTAAAAGACAGAGATAAAATAAAAATTTCTGAAAATAGGGGTAGTTTAATTATATCTTCTATATAGCATAGGGTGCCTAGTTAAGCACCCTATTTGTTATTTATAGCTCGTCTGTATGTGTAATAATTTCGCCTAATGTGATTTCTGAATCATCTGTAAAATGATAAGTTATTGTTGAAATAGCTGATTTACAAATTTGGTCTGTAACAACTACAGCACCTAGAGTATTGAATGCGGTATTAACTATTTGTAATGATTTAGTATCACTAAACTCAATAGGATGAGTTATCATTTCAAAAGCTACTATTCCATCTATAATATATGGTGTTGTTTTGGCAAAAAACCCTTGTTCTTGAGTTTTTTCTAAGCTTCTTGTATAGCAAGATAAACCTGTGGTTACAGCACTAAAAGTGGTGCGCAAGGCCACTTGCCAAAAGTTTGTTATGCCACCAGCAGCTATATCCGTGGCGCTCATTACAAAGCCACTTAAAGCCACAAAGCCAATTTGTGTGCCGCATTGTGATGCAAACTCTGTGAATGTAGTTATAGCTTTTGTTTCTTGATTTTCAACTATCATTTGCTGTGTCTTCATATACAGGGATTCTAAAGCAAAAGCAGCTGAGTGTACGATTGCTTGTGGCCATTGTGGCTGTGGATTATAATGCATTATTGCTATATTTGTTGCTAAATGTCCAAGTACTAGTATAGCTTGATTATCTAGTGCCCATGTGATTTTGTTTGATACAGAATCTAATGTAGATGCTAGTGCTTCTGGTGCAATAGGTATAACTATTTTGTTAATAGAATATTGTATATATCGACAATTTTCTATTGTTGATCTTACGCTATATATACCAACCAATTGATATCTAGTTAAATGAAAATTGTTTGTTTGATCAGCTCTGTGATTATTTGGCTCTGTTATAGAAGCTGTGCTTCTAGGTATTATATTTTGACGCCTTAGTTCTGCAAGGCTTAATGTATTAACAGATTGAGGTTGATCAAGACCTAATTTAGTCCCAGGTCCTTCATGGGGATGTTGTGATCTAATAGCTGCTGCATTAATAGCGGCACGTTTTTCTCTCTTCATTTTTATCCACTCCAACGATTCGGTTGTAGTTGGAAGTGGAATGGCTCCATCATTCGCGTCTACAGGTGTAGATGTTGATGGTGTTCCAGTTCCATCTGCTTCTTTTAAAGATGCATCTATTGCTTCTTGAGTTTCTCTTGCTTCTGTAGCTTGTTCTGCAAGTCTTCGCGCTATTAGTTCGTCTTCTAGGAGAGTTTGTCGTGATTGTTCTATAGACAACCTTGTACGAGCTTCATCAATTTTGACTTGAGTTAAAGATCTATCGGTATTTTTTTGAGTATTTAGTTTTATAAAAGATTTCCACATACTATTTTCAACAAACATTCTTGTGTGAGTTTCGTGCATTTGTAGTTCTAAGAAAAATCTATGTATATTTTCGTCATTTTGTATTTGCGCTAAAGATCTGTCTGTATTTTCTTTAATTACTTTGGATAATAATAGAAAATCATTCTCTGATTTTCCAAAGCTTCTCTCTGCATTCTCTAGGCTTTTAGTGTTTGCAACAATTTGTTCATTAATCCTGTCCATGCCGATTTTTTCTTGTGTAGCAATTCTTGCTTTTTCAGCTTGAAGTCTTGTTTCTGCTTTTTCATCAGAATCTAAATCGTTATCAAATGCAGCTTGAGCTTTGGTGCGTTGAGCGGCATATTCTGTTTTTTTATTTTGTAGCTCTTGTTGTAATCTCTCTAAAGTGCTTTTGTATTTTTGTATTTCTTCTTTATAAAACTCTACATGGGTTCTTATTGTGTTTAATTCAGAAATTTTTTCTGTATGGTCTTCTGCAGAGGCCGCTTCAGCAGGGGCTGGAGCATCAGAACTAAGCTGAGGAGCAGTTCCAATATTAGTTGTGTGATCATCAGAACTTGCAGCATCTGATGTCATAGGGATGTAATGCTCTAGTAAAAAACTAGTGGCCTGCTCAGTTTTATCTGTTCCTTGACTATCTATTTGCTGTTTTTGTTCAGCTGTTATAAGTAAAGTTACTCTATCTTCGCTTTCTAAGAGTTCTAATTGTGAAATCTTTTTTCTCAGTGCTTGAATTAAATTAGCAGCTTGCTGGTTGTGTTGTGCTGGAGATAATTCTTGTATTTGTAGTTTTAATGCCTCTTTGTCGCCGATCTTTTCTCTTAGGTTATTTACAATTTTTATTGTTGAATCGCTTTGTGGTACAAATGTAGGTGTTACGCTAAACACTTGACTTAGCATTTTTAACCAGAGGTTTGATTGTTGAGGATTTTGAAAAAATAATATTGTTCTGTCTCTACCTATGTTAACTGGCAAAATAGATTGTGGTAACAGATCGAATAATTCTTGTAGCATGTTATTTACCAATATTAATTTTTGTTAAATTAATATAATTATTTTTTAGAATAGTCAATTTATAATATGAGCGCAATATACTGTCTGTGCATGTGGTTTTAGCAATGCTTATTAAAAATAGCTTTGATTTCTTTAGCTATTCTTTGTGTTTCATTAACATCATTGTTTTCATGTTTTGTTTCCGAGAGTCTTTCTGCAAAAGAATGGGCAATTTTTTGCGTTAGAATGTTATTAGTAAATTTTATTGGTTTTCCTTTTTTTAGACCTAATAGGTTTAGGACATACACTTGCTTTCCTGTCGAACAGGCTTCTGAGACCATATTTACAGAATCATTAGTGACAAATATTTTGTTAGCTTTTTCTAGCATAGCAAAATAAGGGTTTGTTTTTGTATTTAGATCATGAAGATAAATATTTTTATTATCTTTAAAGTATTGGTTTAATAAATCTAATAAATACTTAGGTGTTCTACGTGATGGCGTAATTAGTAGTGAGGTATTTGGATTTTCTTTGATCAATGTATTAATTTTATTGATAATATCTTCGCAAGCTCTTTGACTCATCTTATATCTTTTTGTTGAGCCGCCAATTAAGATAGTGAAAAAGGGTTCTTTGTATTTTTTGAATAAGTATTCGAATTTTTTTGATTCTTCAGTCAGCTTTTCTGGAGTAATTCTGTTTAGTGATAGGTTTGACGCTATAACATTAGGGCCTGTGATAGAATCATGTTTCATTTTGATAACTAGGTCAAAATTCTCAGCGGGAATTTTGGGGTCCTGAAGAAAAATACAAAATGTTTTTCCTTTGCTTTTTTCTTTTATATATAAACAAAAATGTACAGATTGAGCTCCGCAAGCAATCACTAGATCTGGCCACGGTGCCTCTAGTTTATTGGAATTTGAAGTAGTAAAATTAATTGACCATCTACCTATAGTTTTCATTATTGGGGGAATCAAAGAAAAAGGAAATTTTCTCTGTACATGTTTTATCTCTGTTTTTACACCTAGTGCTTCTGCTAATCCTAGAGCCTGGCTTTGTACCCCGGCATTGCTATTAGTAACTATCCAACATATTTTTTTTGAATATATCATTTATAGATCAAGATTTTTTAAATTTTTTATTCATGAAAGTTTATTGCACTATAATATCTAAAAAAAATGTTTTGAATAGACTTATGATAAAAACATGGCTAATCATGTCATTTTGGTAAATGTCAAAAATTTTAGCTATTTCTTTCTCATTATTTCTAATATTGGTCCCGGGTCTTTTTCTAAAGTTGTTTGTGTAAATTCTGGGTCCTTGCCACCCAAGTTATTATCTGATTCAATGACAAATAAGTCTGTATTACCTATTTTTTCAGCTACTTGATCCACCTTGTTTTTTCTTTCTATTTCTGGATTTTATCTACAACTTCTTTGGCTATAGTCTGTATTTGGCCATAAGTTAGGCCAATTGATACTATGATAGTTGGGTCAGTAACGCTTATAGCATTTATCACTCTAGTTGGGTGATTGAAGTAATCGATGTTATATCCAAATGTATCTTTTTCTGCTTTACCACGAGGAAGATGTGCTTTTTGAAAATCCTCAAAACTTTTACCAGCTTTAAGTTTGCGCGTTAATATAGAAAGTATTTGTGGCGTTTTATCTCTGTAACTCATAATGTTTTTCCCGTAGATCTATTTTGATTATAGTACAGTCATTATTAAGTTATCAAATCTCTTATTCTTTAGATAATAATAGCTCCTTTGGTTTTCATTTCTTCTAAAGATTTTTTGATGTCTCCAGGAGTTAAATCTATCCCCTTGCAAGCTGAAGTAATTACTCTTACGTTATATTCTAACTCTAATGCATCAAGTACGGTGTATTTCACGCAATAATCTGTAGCTAACCCCACTATATCTAAGTTTTGTATCTTTTTATTTTGCAGATATTCATGCAATCCTGTGGTGTTCTGATGGTTGTTATCAAAAAATGCGGAATAGCTATCTATTTCTTTATTTGTGCCTTTGTAAATAATGTGATCAACATTGGAAGAGTTTAAGGATTTCGCGATGTCACTGCCGTAAGTATTCTGGATGCAGTGATCTGGCCATAATATTTGCCTGATGCCATTTAGTATTACAGTATCACCGGGTTTATAATTTTTATGTTGAGAAGCAAAGCTTTTATGATCACGAGGATGGTAATCTTTTGTAGCGATTACTAAGTCATATTTTGGAATAAGACCATTAATTATCGAAATAATTTCATTTCCATTTGGAACTGCTAAACTTCCTCCTGGTAGAAAGTCATTTTGTACATCAACAATAATCAGTGTTTTCATTTTTAGAATGTATTTTTTAAGTATTATACAATAAATACAAAAAAATGATATGTTTTAGACTGTAGCATAAGGCTTGTCGTTGTAATTGCAAGCCTAGACCACTCATTTATCGTAACTTGGATAATATACATGTTGTCTTATGAAATCTTCGTAACTTCCTTTAGGTTCTTCTACTCGTGCAAGTTTTAGATCGAAGATTAGTTTCGCAACTTTTGCGGCTGTTTTAATCGCTGTTTCTAAAATATTGTCTTGCATTGGGTATAACAGTCCTTGTTGAAGTTGTGCAGTAGGTACTTCTGAAGCTACAGCATATGCGGCTTCAATAAACATATCATCAGTAACGCGTGATGCATTTGTAGCATAAATAGCCATTCCAACAGCAGGGAATATAAAGAAGTTATTAGCTTGTCCTGGAAGGAAGGTTGTGCCGTTAAATATCACCTGAGGAAATTGTACTCCTGCAGCGTAAATTGCAGAGCCATTGCTCCATTTGTATGCTTCTTCTGCTGTACACTCTGCATGCTGAGTAGGATTAGACAGTGCTAGAATAATTGGTCTTTTGTTAATAGAGCTCATTGCTTCTATAACGTCTTTAGTAAATGTTCCTCCCATTGTACTAACACCAATAATAGTGGTTGGTTTGAATTCTTTAATAGCATCCACAAATTGACTAGGTCCCATTGGGGCATGTTTATGAGCATAAGGCACTTGGAAATCCGATAAATCTGTACGTGAAGATTCTATTAATCCTTTAATATCAAACATATGTACTTTTGATCTAGCTTCTTCTATGGTTAAGCCTTTTTTTACAAGGTGTGCACATAATAGGTTGCTAAGACCAATTCCTGCTGATCCTGCACCTAAGAATAAGAATGACTCGTCTTCAATTTTAGATTTTTTAAGTTTAACCGCATTTAACATTCCGGTTAGTGTAATAGCGGCTGTGCCCTGAATATCATCGTTGTAACAGCATACTTTATCTCTGTATCTTTCCAATAAATGTACTGCATCTGTGCCTGTCCAATCTTCAAAATGGATACAACAGTTAGGAAATACTTCTTGTACTGCTTCGACAAACTCGTCAACAAATTCTACTAATTTTTTTGTTTCGGGCCTTGTTTGTTTGAGACCAAGATACAGCGGATCATTAAGTAAAGATCTGTTGTTTGTTCCTGAGTCTAAAAACATAGGTAAAAGATGTTGTGCAGGTACTCCAGCTGTAGCTGTATAAAGTTGTAATTTACCGATAGGAATGCCCATGCCATTTGCCCCTAGGTCACCTAGGCCTAAAATTCGCCCACCATTGGTAACACAAATAAACCTAATATCTTTTTCTGGCCAGTTTTGTAAAATTTCTTTTACTTTACCTTTGTGTGTCATGGATAAATACATACCATTTTGGTTACGATATATATGGCCAAATTTTAAACAGGCTTCTCCAATAACAGGATCGTACACTATTGGAAGAAATCTAGAAGGATTAGACCGTACCGTATGATAAAACAACGTTTCGTTATGGTCCAAAAGATTCATTAGGTAGAGGTATTGATCAAGATCTGTGTGTTTATGACTTAATTGCATTAAAACTCTTTGTAATTGTAGATCAATAGTTTCTATTTTATCAGGTATTAAACCAGTAAGTTTGAATTCATCTCTTTCTTTTTGTGTAAAAGCTGTTGATTTGTTTAAATATTGATCTCGTAAAACCTCTAGACTTTTTTTTGCACTCTTCATTTTTCCCTCTCTATAATTATTCTTTAGCGATATAAGCTGTGACCATCTTAGAAGGATCAACAATTTTATCAAATTCCTTTTCACTAATATATCCTAGGCTTAATGCAGCTTCTTTAAGAGTCGTATTGTTGTCTAAAGCGTGATGTGCAATTTTTGAAGCTTTATCATAACCGATAACTGGACTTAAAGAGGTTACTAACATTAAGGAGTTATCTAGGTATTCCTTTAACTTATTTTTGTTAGGTTGCTAATTGATTTTAGCACATTAAAGATAATAAGTGGCTTATAGACATTCATTTCCAAATATCCTCCGGCGCCACCAAATGCAACTGCAGTATCGTTTGCCATCACTTGAACAGCAACCATAGTTAATGCTTCGCATTGCGTAGGGTTTACTTTACCTGGCATAATAGATGAACCAGGTTCATTAGATGGTATTATTAATTCATAGAATCCAGCTCGTGGACCACAAGACATTAATCTTATATCATTAGCTATTTTGTATAATGACACAGCTAAAGTTTTTAATGTTGCCGAAAGATGTACTAAAGCATCATGCGCACCTTGAACAGCAAATTTATTGACTGCAGTAATAAATGGTAATTTAGTAAATTCAGCAATTTGTGCAGCCATTTCTTTATCAAAATTAGGTGCAGCATTCAAGCCGGTTCCAACGGCAGTGCCACCTATAGCAAGAGAATATACATCTTTTATTGCATGCTTAATGCGATTAATATTATCTTCCAACATTTGAACGTATCCAGAGAATTCTTGTCCTAAAGTTAAAGGAGTGGCATCTTGCATATGTGTTCTGCCTATCTTGATGATTTTTGCCCATTCTTTTGATTTGTTATTCAAGCTGTCATGTAGTGTTTTTAAACTTGGTAATAATTTTTCATTAACTGTCATACCTGTGGCAATACACATTGCTGTAGGAAAAGTATCGTTAGAGGATTGACACATATTCACATGGTCATTTGGATGTACAGGTGTTTTACTTCCAAGTGCATTGCCAGTAAGTTGGCAACAACGATTAGATATCACCTCATTTGCGTTCATATTAAATTGTGTACCACTACCGGTCATCCAGACATGTAATGGAAACATTTCATGATGTTTGCCTGACAAGATTTCATCACAGGATGTTATTATCATTTCTGCTTGTTGAATAGTTAATCTTTTTGAATTGCGATTAACACAAGCTGCGGCTTTCTTTAAAATAGCATAAGCTCTAATCATTTCATTAGGTATAATATCATCTCCTATACAAAAATTCTCTAATGAGCGTTGTGTTTGGGCGCCCCAGAGTTTATCTTGCTCGACTCTTACTTTACCTAGACTATCTTCTTCAATTCTAGATGTCATTTTAGTACCATATTATATAATTTAGACTTAAGAAATATAATACCTCGCAAATGCTAACAAAGTGTTAAGTCTCATAGTGTTGTGTTAAATAAAAATTTAGTATGTCTATAGTGTGTGGAGGCCTAAGTTAAGTCTTGTGTGAAGTAGATGACGATCCTAAATGCTTACTTTTTTGCAGCATTGTTACTTGACAATTAATAGGTATTAATTTAAGTGTGTATGTATATTATAACTTTAATACGAGGGCGCAGTGGTCAAGCTAAAAAAAGAGTGCACAGAAGCTTTTGAATATTTTTCTGTTAAGCCTGGAGGAGATGTAAAGACTCTCCATGCAGCATGGAAGACAATGATGAGACAGAATCATCCAGATCTTAAGCAGGATCCAAAAGTAAAAGCGTTGGCGCAAGAGAAAACACAAGAAATTCATGAAAAATATACATTTTTAACTGATGCGAGTAATGGTTGTATTTCTACGAAATCTCTAGAAGATTTGCCTAAGCCAGGGTTTACTTTTGGTGGCAAAGTTTTAAAGAGTGGCGGTAAAAGAGATAAATCTGCGAATGACGAAATAAAACAAGGTGTTGAAGAGGTAACTACTGAGAAAGACAGCCCCTATGGCCTTGGTGATTTGGTCCACGATCTGTTCTGGGGTGGAGTTATGGGATACGATCTTCAAAATAATGATGAACAATAATTTTAACTTAAGGTAACACAATGGCTAGAAAAGTAGAAAAATCAAAAATAAATGCTGATAAACATATTAAACAAAACCAAGAAAATGCTAAATTTGTTGAAAAAAGCGAAGTGTATAAGAAAGAAGTAAAAGATTTTGCTGAGCATGTTGATTATACAGTCAAAGTGTTTAAGAGAATAAGAAACGATCAGAGTAAAAACTTTAACCTTAAAGTTATCGCAGAATTTTTCGATCAAGCAAAAGCTGCAAAAGCTCCTTCATGCGAATCTTCGCACAATTTAAATGAGTTTATTAAGAATAAGAAGGCTGTTGAGGTTGCAATTAGTGAACTGGAGGCTACTAGCAATGATTTGGTAGTTGAAGCAACAGCAGTTAAAGAGCAATATGAGGAGTTAGTTTTATCAAGAGGAATTATACACGGACTTTTGCCCAGTCGCACAGTGAATCAAGATACGGCGTTTGAAGAAAAGTGTCGCAATTTGAATAAAGAATTGTTGGTTATTTCTGAGCAGATTAAAGAATTTAATAAACTTTTAAATCTACATAAAAAAGCCTTGGGGGAATTCCCTTATGGAGATAACAAACAAAACGCTAATAGTTTATATTTTAACTTTGTTTCGAGGTTCAGGGATAAAGTTGATAAAGAAGTGTCAGATCTTACTGAGCAAGACCACGAGAGAGCAAAAAAATATTTTGTTGATGACAAATTATTCTTAAATATTCCTAATGATCAAGCGCTAAAAAGGTTTGTTAAATTAAAATCAGAATTTGAGACTATATTGTCATGTAAAGATAAAAGAACGCATTTCTCAGACTCGTTCTTAATAGACTATATTGGTATTGTTACGCCTCACAGAGGGTTAGATTCAGTTGGTCTACTAAAAGCATTAAAAGTACTTGCTGAAGGTAAGGGTTGTGATCTAACCAAAATATCGGGTAGGAAAGAAGTAGCGGTAGAATATATAGAAAACAAAGCTCGAGAGTTAAAAATCTTTGGAGATAAGACTTGGTATAATAATTTTATCCATCTTTTGACATTTAAAAACCCAAACGATGAAGTTATGTCTCCAAGTGAAGTTGATGAACGTATCGCAGCTAAATATCTTGATGGCAGAGGATTTGTTATTGATTTAGATGTTTTTCAAGGCTTAGAAGTGGCGGTTTACAATCCACTAATTTTTGCGGAGAAATTTCTTACTGGTCCAGAAGAGGCATATCAAAAAATTCTTGAACTGGATAAACGAGATACAGAGAATAACACTGAGAATCTAGAAGAAAAGGAGAAAATAAAAGAAGCTCCTGGGAGAGTTCAAAAAATTACTGAAAGCCTTACTAAGTATTTTGGTCGGGATCAGTATAAAGATAAAGATTCTAAGAAAAATCAAGATGATAACCAAGGTAATTCTTGGGCGGCCTGGAATCCACTTAGTTATTTATCTGGCAAGAAAGAAGAGTTGCCACAAGAAGTGACAGATGAGGTATCTGGTGCAAAAGCAGAAGCAAAACATGAGGCTTTACCTGGTACACAAAAAATGTCCACGGCGTTAATTTTAGCTACTGATCAAAATTTCTTTAATAAAATTGATGATGGTTTTCAAACAGGTATAGATGAATTTTATGTTCTGTCAAAAACATCTTGTTTTAAGGAAGCAATTGCAGTTAATGAAAAATATTCAAGTTGCTTGATTAGAGCAGAAGAAAAAGGTGGTGCTTTTGGTTGTTCTGTTCATCAGTTATTATTTAATGATTTAGTGAGATTCTGTACTTTTGTTTATCCATCAGCTCCTATTGAAGATATAGAGAATAAAATTGCTGAAGCATTAGAAAATGCACAATATATACAATATGATAGTGATACTAACACTTTAAAAGCACATAAAGATCATAATTTATTTGATCTAGTAGCTACTCAATTACAAATAGCCGCTGGAGGTGTTGAAGAAGCGAAGTTGTTGCTAGGCGACACTGACTCTGTGACAGCTGGTGATGTCCAAGCAGTTGTTGAGGAGCTATAGAATCCGATTGTAGTATTTAACTCCTATCAGAGAATCTCTGGTAGGAGTTTTTGTTATTTTATAGCGGTAAAGATTCTAATTAATGTTGACAGTATATAATATTAAAATAATATTCTAATCATGGTCTTTACAAACAAAAATTTCTATGACAAAGCAACTCAAAATTCCACTGTCTGTATTTATAATTACCAAAAATGAAGAAGACAGACTATCAAAAGCAATAAACAGTGTGAAAGGTTGGGTACATGAAATCATTGTGATAGATAGTGGTAGTACTGATAACACTATTAAAATTGCAAAAGATCTTGGTGCTAAGGTATTTCATAATGATTGGAATGGTTATGGAGCACAAAAGATTTTTGGTGAAAAAAAATGTTCTCAACAATGGATCTTAAATATTGATGCTGATGAGGCAATAACAGCTGATCTCAGAGATGAAATCATCAATCTATTTAATCAAAATAAAATTAATGACTACATAGGATATTTAATAAAAATATCAATGACAAAAATTTCAACAGACATAACACCTTTTTTTGGACCACACCATACTTTTATTCGTTTATATAACAAAAATAAAGCAGGTTTTTCTGATAGTTCTGTACATGATTCTGTAATAGTTAGAGAAGGTAAAGTAGGTAAGTGTAAATGCATAATGACACATAAATCATTTCGATCATATACTCATGCTTTACAGAAAGTAGATAGTTATAGTACCGCTCAAGCACACGACATGTTTGCTAAAGGAAGAAATCCTGCAAGAATTAGAATATTATTTGAGCCAATGACTGCTTTTTTTAAATGCTATATATTAAAGAAATCTTTTATTTTGGGATTCGATGGTATTATCCTGTCATATATATACGTTATTGGAAGGCTAATGCGTTTAATTAAAGCAAGGGACTTATTTTTCTTAAAGAATAGTAAAAAACAAACTAAAAGTTTAACTTAGGTTTATATAACTTTCGGATACACTTGGTATAAAAGTTTTAAGTGTGATATCAAAAGATGGATATCTTTTTATTAATAAATTGTAGGTAGGTACAACACTAAGATGAAGATAGTGCAAATTTTGACAACTACATCTGGTGGTGGAATGGAGCAAGTGACCATTGATTATAGTAGAGTGTTGTTGTCACAAAAACATGAAGTTTTTACTATAACAAAACCTAACTCTTGGATCAGTAAGAATTTACCTCAGGGGGTGGTTAAGTGTTATCAGAAGCATTTCAGGCCTTGGTATTTTTTGGATGTATGGCGGTTGCGTAAATTGTTGAGAGAAATAAAGCCTGATGTAGTCATTGCTCATAATAGAGCATTTTTTATTATGAGAAAAGTTAGGTTGAAAGACTGCCCTGTTATATTATTTCTTCATAACCATAAATTTAAAGATAATTATAATGAAGCTGAGGCAATAATTACAATTACTAACAATATCAAGACTCATTTAATCAAAAAACTCATTCCCGGAAACAAAGTTTATGTTATTCAAAATATGACAACGCTTTTACCGAGTTTAAAGTTGGAACGTAATAATGATAAGCGTATATTAGTTATTGGTGGGTGTGGTCGTTTAGAACCAGAGAAAGGGTTTGATGTTTATATTAAATCACTAAAGATTTTAAAAGACAAAGGACAGATATTTAAAGCTGTGCTTGCCGGCAGCGGTACATGTGAAAGAAAATTACATCATCTTGCTCATGAATTAGGGCTTGATGGTACATTGCAATTTCTAGGTTGGATTGGTAATAAAGAAGATTTTTACAATTCTTTGGATATATTTTGTTTACCATCTCTGTATGAGTCTTTTGGTATTGCTTTGCTTGAAGCTTTTGTAAACAAACTTCCTGTGGTTTCTACAGATTCTGAAGGTCCTAGTGAGATTATTAAGCACAATTATGATGGTATTTTAGTTGAAAAAAATAATCCAGAAGCACTAGCCGAAGGTATTATAAAAGTATTGGAAGATAAAGAGTTAAGATCTAAATTAGCAATAAATGGATATAATGCAGTAAAGTCGCATTATAGCCAAGAAGTTGTGGGTAAAAAAATTAGCGAAGTATTATCACAGGTAATAAAGAATTTTAAAGAATCCAGTGTTTAGCTATACGTTTTTATGCTTCAAACAGGTTTGTATTAGTTATCTACAAAACAAACGCTTCGTAAATTGATAATTAAGCTAAGTGTTTTTGCAGTGTTTCTATGTTTGAAATTTTGAAGAAATTTGTGATGCAACTTACAATGCTATCTACGTCTAGACAGGCTTTTTTATACATGCCTTCTAGAGAGCCATGGTCAATAAACTCATCTGGTAGCATTAAATTGCGGATATTACATTTTTTCACTAGATCGTTATTGAGTAAGTAATGATTTACTTGAGTAGCAAATCCACCAATGCTTCCCTCTTCAAGAGTCAGTAAGAGAGGATGATGCTTAGCTAGAGAATTAATCAAGTCTGTGTCGATTGGTTTGGCAAAGCGTGCATCAATAACAGTAGCGCTAATTTTGTAGTTGTTTTTGAGTATTTCTGCGGCTTTTAAGGCGATGTTTAATTTAGAACCTAGAGAAATAATAGCAACATCACTTCCTTCGTTAATCAGTAACCCTTTACCTATTTTTACTTGAGGACTTTTAGCTTCTGATGAGTAAGCGTTGCCACGTGGATAACGTAAAGAAATTGGTCCGTCGTTATAGAGAGATGCAAATTTTGTCATTTCATATAATTCATCTGCGCTACTTGGAGCCATTACCACCATATTAGGGAGGATTGATAAGAAGGCTAAATCAAAACTTCCGGCGTGAGTTGCACCATCTGCTCCTACTAATCCCGCACGATCTATAGCAAGTCTTACTGGAAGATTTTGTATAGCTATATCGTGAATGATTTGATCGTATGCTCTCTGTAGAAAAGTTGAGTAAACCGTAAAAAAAGGCTTTAGACCTTCGCATGCCAAACCTGCTGCAAAAGTTGCAGCATGTTGTTCCGCAATGCCTACATCAAAAAAGCGGTCTGGAAATTTTAACTTAAATTGATCTAGTCCTGTGCCGCTTGGCATAGCTGCAGTAATTGCTACAATTTTTGGATCATCTTTTGCAAGATTTATTAGGCTGGTAGCAAACACCTGAGTGTAAGTTGGTGCTGTAGCGGTGTTTATTGATTGAACATAAGTGTTAGGGCAAAATTTACTTACCGCGTGAAAGTTCTCATTCTGCCCACCATTTGGTGAATAAAATCCACGCCCTTTTTCAGTAATTACGTGTAATAATATTGGTGTGGTTGGGTTGTTATAACAGTGACTTTGTACGTCTTTGATTGTTGCAATTAACTCATCAAGATTATGGCCATCGGTAGGGCCGATATATTTAATGCCTAGATCTTCAAAAATATTGCTAATATCAAATATATCTTGAGAATAATGTTTAATTCTTGAAAGTAGTTGCTGGATGTTATCTCCTAAGGGCACACTCTTAAGTGTCGATTCAATTTTTGCTTTGAGGTGATGATAGGTTTTATCACGTTTTTTAAGTTTTTTGAGATAATTCGACATTGCTCCTTCGGTAGGAGAAATGGACATATCGTTATCATTCAAAACAATAATCAAGCGATTGGGAATTGTTCCTGTGTTGTTTAATGCTTCATAAGCCATTCCAGCTGTAAGTGCTCCGTCACCAATCACGGCTACTGTAAGAGAATTATTTTTGTTGAGTTTTTTAGCAACATCTATCCCTAAAGCTGCTGATATAGAAGTGGAGCTATGACCTGCTCCAAATGGATCAAAGATACTTTCACTTCTTTTGGTAAACCCAGATAACCCACCATCTTGTTTTAAAGTTTCAAGGTTTTTACGGCCTGTAAGTATTTTATGAGGATGAGATTGATGCCCAACATCCCAGATAATTTGATCGTCCGGTGCATTGAGAACGTAATGTAGTGCTATAGTAAGTTCGATAACTCCAAGACTTGCTCCAAGATGACCACCAAGTTTAGCTATGTTATTGATGATGTGTTCCTTGATTTCCTTAGAAAGTTGCAGAAGCTCATCAACACTTAATTCTTTTATATCTTCAGGAGAATTAATTTTTTTTATTAACACTTTCTTTACTTGATTTGTTTAATCTTACGCTGAACTGAGAAAGACTATATTATTTTGTCTTGGTTTTGTAAATAATTTAATTAAGAAGTTATGTCTGACACAGGAAGCGTAGAAACAGACCCTTTGTTCGTTGGTTTAACTAGGCCTACAATGATATTTGGCGTTAGTTTTAAGATGTTTTTCTTAAACTTCTTCGTTGCAATGTTTTTCTACATACAAGTTCCTGGACTAAAAGTAGTGTTTGTCGCGTTTATGTTGCATCTTGTTTCTTATATTTTATGTTTCCAAGAGCCTTTGTTTTTAGAATTGTATATGATGAAATGGTCGAATTTCTTAAAATGTAGAAATAAAGCGTTTTTTAATGGCGCTAATTCATATGATCAGTATTGAATATGTTGCAATTAAAAAAAACGCGTCCTAAAAAATACTCATATGCAGTACAAGATTATGCTGCGTCTAACTATATCCCATTTAAATGTTTTTGGAATGATAAAACCATTATGACGGATAAGGAAGAGTTGATACAAGTGATACAGATCAAAGGCTTTTCCTTTGAAACAGCAGATGATGAAGATTTGGATATTAAGAAAAACTTACGTAACGTGTTGTTTAAAGGTTTACCAGCAAGTGTTGCGTTATATTTTCATACGGTTCGTCGTAGGCAAAATGTAGATATGGGAAAGGGTTCATTTGGCGATAGAGATCCAAAAACTTTTTCGGAATATGTTGAAAATGAATGGCGAAAAAAACAAAGTGGGAAGCAAGCGTTCATTAATGATTTGTATATTACTGTTATTATGCGTTTGGATAAGGGAGGGGCTGCGATTGTTGAGTATTTAATTAAAAAATTTCAACAGAAAGCTGATAAAAATCAGTGGAAAATACAGATGAAAGATTTGTATGATAGTCTTGAGGAAATTACTGGAAGAATTCTTGCAACCTTATCAGATTATAGCCCTAGAATCTTATCTATTGTAAAAACAGAAGATGGTGTTTATTCAGAAGTAGTTGAGTTTTTTGGTAAGATTCTTAATTTTGGTGATTCAATCAAATATTTGGTTAGTTATAGAGATATAAATAAATCTTTGTTTACTAATAGATTGTATTTTGACGGTAAATCTATTGAAATTTCTGGTGCTAAGCCGACTAGATATGCTGGTATAGTCAGTATAAAAGAATATGCACCAATGACTTCTGCGGGAATGTTCGATGGGTTTCTGCAAATGCCTTTTGAACTTATAATTACTCAAACTTTTGCTTTTAGTAACCGTCAAGTTGCTATTAACAAAATGCAATTACAGCAAAATAGGATGATTCAAGCCGAAGATAAAGCTGTCTCACAAATATCAGAAATTTCTGATGCTCTTGATATGGCAATGAGTGGTCGTATAGGATTTGGACTACACACACTGACTATCTGTTGTATAGAAAATAGCCCTAAGCGATTAGAATCTTCACTTAGTCAAGCTGTCGTAGAATTAAGTAATAGCGGGATGCTTGCAGTACGTGAGAAGGTGAATTTGGAACCTTGTTATTGGGGGCAAATTCCTACAAATGATTATCTATTAGTAAGACGCGTTACTGTGAATACTTTGAATTTATCATCTTTTGTTTCTTTGCACAATTATCCTACAGGAAAGGCACATGGTAATTTCTGGGGTGATGCAGTGACAGTACTGGATACTACATCTGGCACGCCTTATTACTTTAACTTTCATATTAGAGATGTGGGACATACAACTATTATTGGTCCTACTGGTGCTGGTAAAACTGTATTGATGAACTTCTTATGTGCTCAGGCGCAGAAATATCATGGACGTATGTTTTTCTTTGATAAAGATAGAGGTGCTGAGATTTTTATTCGTGCGATTGAAGGTGTTTATACAGTGATAGATCCGGGCAAAAGATGCGGCTTTAATCCTTTGCAATTAGCTGAAACTGCTGCTAACAAAACCTTTTTGTTAGAATGGCTAAAAATTTTAGTAACTACAAATGGCGAGAAGTTAACCTCAGAAGATATTAAGACTTTGAATATAGCTATAGAAGGTAACTATAGGCTAATGCCAGAAGATAGAGTATTAAGAAATATTGCTCCATTCTTTGGTATGGAAACAGAAAATAGTTTATCTAGTCGGTTAGCCATGTGGCATAGTAATGGGGCATATGCTAAAGTTTTTGATAACGATGAAGATGTTGTAGATTTTACAAAAGCATCTAACTTTGGTTTTGAGATGGCAGAGTTACTAAAAGATCCTGTGTCGATTAATCCTGTATTGCTTTATGTGTTTCATAGAATCAATATTTCTTTAGATGGTACACCAACTGTAATGGTACTAGATGAAGCATGGGCATTAATAGATAATCCAATTTTTGCACCTAAAATCAAAGATTGGCTAAAGGTTTTGCGTAAGTTGAATGCTATGGTTATATTCGCAACACAAAGCGTTGAAGATGCTAGTAAGAGTGCTATTAGTGATACTCTTATTCAGCAAACAGCAACTCAAATTTTCTTACCTAATCTAAAAGCAACAGACGTCTATAAAACAGCTTTTATGTTGAGTCAAAGAGAGTATACTTTGATAAAAACCACAGATCCTAGCACTAGATTTTTCTTAGTTAAGCAAGGAAAAGATGCTGTAGTTGCAAGGTTAGATCTAGGAGGTATGGATAACATCATAAATGTATTGTCTGGGCGTTCAGATACAGTGCTGCTGCTTTATGATATTATGAGAGAATATGGAGAAAAGCCCGAGATATGGTTACCGGTATTTTATAAGAAAGTAAAAGAACTTAATGCAAAATAACAATGATTTATAGAATAATTACTTTTCTTTTCTTTGTTTTGATGATGCATGGTTCTTATGCTGATATTCCTGCCGCTCCACCAGGATGTAAATCTTGGTCTCCATGCAATGGTGATATTCAAGATTGTATACAAAATCAATGTTCTAATGGTAGTGTATGGTTTTTGAGTCCGAATTCTTATTGTTGTACAAGAAGCTATCAAGTATGTAATTTTACTCCGTGTCAAGATCAAAGCGATTTATCTGGTTGTAACGGAGAGATATGTGGTTCTGGTAATGGTATTCGGTATCAAAATGGATCTTATGGATGTTGTAGTAGTTGGTCGCCGTCGCCATGTGTGACGTCTTGTAAAGATACTAGTAAAATACAATCAAAAGCTTGGTTTTCAATTACTGGAAGAGTTGTTCAATGTGTCAAAGAAACTCTTAATCTGTTATTTTTTAGTCCTGATTGTCATAGTTCAGCAAATTTACTGCCTGCTCTACAGAAAAACTTGCAGAATATTATTTATATAATGATGGTTCTTTATGTAATATTAACTGGTATTAGGATCAGTATCAGTCCGCAGGAGTTTAATAAGAAAGAGTTTTTTACGTTTATTCTAAAAATAGTTTTAGTGTTTTATTTTTCTGTAGGTCTAGATTATAAAGGACAAAAATATAATGGATTAGTTGATATAGTCTATAAGGGTGGTTTATCTGGAATGGAGTCTTTTTCTGGATTTATATTGAATGGTGCTATCAATAATGGTTTATGTGAGTATAAACAAAAAAATTATCATCCTCCTAGCTTTGGATATCTTGCTATATGGGATTCTTTAGATTGTAGGGTTGCATATTATCTTGGAATGGGAAGGTTGTTTATTGATCTTGCGCAAGCTGATAAAAATTTAGCTGAATCTATTGGCAATGAAACCAGTGTTGGTAAAGCATTTGGTAACGGGATTGCTTTTGGTTTAGTACAAATTATTATTCCATTACTTTTTGCTTTAGAAATAGTTGAATCATTAGTAATAATATTTTTTGGGGTATTAGTTTTATCTTTAGCGGTATTTTTTGTACATTTTTATGTGGTGTGCATGATTGGATTAACTGTGACAGCTTATCTGGGGGTAATCATGGTGCCGTTATCTTTATTTGGTTATACAAAACAGTTTTTTGATAGTTGGGTTAGTCTTATATTATCTTATATAGTTCAACCATGCATCATCGTTGCGATATGTGCCTTGATGATGATGGCAATGGATGAGGTTATTTATCCTGGATGTACTTTTCAAAGTGTTGGTAGTTATGGGTGGGAGATGCAAACACCAACTCCAGATGGCACATGTGCTAAGAGTTTAGGAGGTCAATTATATAATGAGCTTGTAAATAAACCTTCTAGTTCTGTAATTCAAGCATGGTCTTTGTTTTTCTTTCAAATTACAGTTATTGGTGATGGAAGCTTCTGGACTTCTTCAATTTCAGCTTTTCTAAAACTTATTTTCTTTAGTTATTTATTTTTAATGTTTGCGAGTGGTGCAGGTGATTTAGCGGCCCAATTAACTGGTGGTCCTAATATTGGAGAGCTCGTAAAAGGTGCTGGAGATGTGTTTGATTCATTCTTAAAGAAAATGTCGACAAGACCAGGGGGAGGTAAAGGAAAAGGAGGTGGAAACCAAGGACCATCTGCTTCTAGTAAAAGACCAGAACTCAAGGTGAATAGTAAGTCATAATATGTGTAATATTCGAGATGTTACTAGATCTATATTAATTTTAGCAGTCGCGATATTATTATCCGCGTGCGGAGCGTCATGCTTTGAAGATGTACAATTTCCTTCCGGGGCCCCTCCTTATATACAAAAAACTGCTACAATTCACGTGTCAGCTAATTCTAGTAATTTTATTAGCACAAGTGTCATGATACCTTCAGGATCAGCAGTTACAATGAATATAACAGGTGGCCCGATATTTCTATGTGGTAAGGACAATGGGGTATCTTCTATAGCAGCTAATAATCAACAATGGACACAGGTTCTTGGTCCAAGCATTTTGGGAAATAATGCAACGGTGAATGGAGATGTTGTTACCTTTACTTCTGGATGTAATCCAGATGATAATCAACCACAATGCTCTAATATAGCATGTTTTCCAACTACTGCCTCTGTAGATTGTTCTGTGACCCCACAAAATAACTTATGTAACGGTAGTAATACAAAAGTTATTCCTGACTGTACACAATGTCAAAATGCAAATGGTCAGCAATGTACTTATACTGGTGCAAATGGAGATCCATGTGTAAATAATTGTACCCAACAAATATGTTCGTCTTTGAATCAGCAATATTATAACGCCGGGTCTTGTGTTCAGCAATATGTTTCTGGGCCTTTTAGTGTAAATTTGAACCAATGGAATTGGATTATTGGTAATCCAGGTGAGCCTCAAGCGGTCAATACCTTTTGTCAAATTCAGGATTATAATAATGCGTTTACACCTCCTGCTAACTCTCAAAAGTTGAACCCTCAAAATTTATGGAAATATATCGGAGATGGAACGAATAATAACGTTGATAACAAGTGTTGGTATACAGCTGGAATGGGTTTAGGTATGAAAGTTGTGACTGATACATCTGCTCCAGATTGTCAGAGTCCTGGTGAAGAAACATGGTTCATTAATAACATGCTTTCTTCAGCACAACAACAAATTCCCGATCCAACAGATCCAAATGATTATACGATGGTGAGTTGTTCCGGCTCTACAAATGTTGGATTTCAGGCCTGTGCAAACAATCTACAGAATACAGTGGTTCAACGAGTAATAAAAAATAAATCTGCAAAATTCTATTGTATGAAGCTTATAGATATAGATAGCACTTATGGTGATAATAGAGGGGGGTATAATATTGTATCAAAAGCACAACGTTGTAATGCAGCAAGTGGATATCCTCTTACAGGCTCTGATGGTAATAACTTGGGTGCTTTATATTTTACTTCTTCTAGTAATAATCAAACGCAAAGTATTATTCAACAAGGAAGTATCGTTGGCGTCCCTGTGGTCACACTCCAATTAACTGATGCTAGTGGTAATCCTGTTTCTACAAATTCTGGTACACAGTATTTTACTACGCCACAGTTTCAGGATTCTGCATATTTGCTTTTTGGAGTTTACGATGCTTTCTATCCAGATAATCTAGGAGCATATACTGTGAATTTATCATGGAAAGAGACTGTTGGGGGCAGTGGAACGATTAGTAAGGCTATTGAGGATTTAAAAGATGATTTACAGTCTATAGTATTAGCAAAAATCCCACAATATTATTGTAAGAATACTTGTGTATCAGATGAGAATTGCGTTGATTCTTCAGGTGTGTGTACAAGTCCGTATTTTCAATATATTAGAGCACTGTTAGTGTTGTATATTATTTTTTATGGTTTTGCATTTACAATGGGTTTTACTGAAATTTCACAGAAAGATCTATTAATACGTGTGCTCAAGATAGGTCTAGTTATTCAACTTATTAGTCCAGGAAGTTGGGATTTCTTTAATAATACTTTATTTTCATTGTTTATTAATGGTACGAGTGAGTTAATTCATTATGCTACTTTTACTTCATGTGGTGGTAGTACAGGTATTCAATGTCCTCCAGTATTTTCTTTTGTAGATCGGATGTTTGATCTTTTATTTTTAGATCCGGCAATTTGGATAAAAATTTTATCGGTATTTTTTATATCTCCTGGGACTTTAGTTTTGGGTGTTTTACTTATAATTGGTTTGTTTTATTTTCTTATAGGTATTCTTACAGCAGTTGCAGAATATTTGATGGCTATAATTGCTGTTGCAGCATTATTATTGCTAGGCCCTATATTTATTCCATTTATTTTATTTGAACAAACACGCAGTATGTTTGATACTTGGATAAAAATGTTGTTTAGATATTCGATGGAGCCAGTCTTTTTACTTATAGGTTTAAGCTTCTTATTTGAGGTTTATTATGCATTATTCCGTGAGATGTTCCAATTTACTGCTTGTTGGAAGTGTATGTGGGGTATGAACTTTCCAAGTTCTTTAACAAATGTAATTAACGAAATATTCCATATTAGTGGTTCATTTTTATGTGTCCAAGGGTTTGGTCCATGGGGAATGGCTCCTTCTGGTGGTGGATCTCCTAGTGGGGCGCTTGGTATAGATCTTCCGGGCTTGATTTTAATTATTGTATTATCTGCAGTGGTGCGTAATTATACAGAATTTGTTTCTGCAGTGATGACTAAGTTAATTGGTCAAAGATCCAGCATATGGAAAATGACTGGTGGTAGAAGACAGAAATTTAAATCCCCTGGTGAGGCAGTGTTACATAGTTTAGGTGTTGATAAGGCAGAAAAGGCTGTAAATAAATCTGTACGTAAAGGCGCTTTTAAAGCTTTAGGATTAAAAACTGGTGATAAAGAAGAGCAAGATAAAGATCTAGAAAAGTATGAAAATTCTCTTCAAGGAAATCGTCCTGGTAATAATTCTCGATCAACTAATATTGGTTCAGGTAAAACGCCTAAGGGGGGTGTATGATGGAATTTATAATTTTTGTTAGAGAGACGAGATAATGGCAGGAAAAGTAGCAGCTAAAATGGGTTCGTTGAAGAAAAAGCTCATAATTTTTGGTATAATTATATTTCTTCTATGGGTTCTTACAGTTGTGGAATTCTTTTTGGGTATGAATTGGAATAGTAGTGGTGCTTCTCAAACGTGTGGGCCTGGAATTAATGCTCCTTGCGTATGTCCATCTGGAGCAAACCCTCCATTTAATGATAGTAATGGTAACCCTCTTTGTTTGATAGAGCCATTATCTAATCCAGGAAGTTTTGCAAATAGTAGTGCTAACTGCCAGCAATTAAATCAAGAAAATTTCTTATCTAAAGTGTTTAATTTTTTAGTTACTCCGATTCAATCTCAAGTTAGTATTGTTTCTCAAGAGATTTTTATTCAGATCGTTACAAGTGCAATGTTTCAACGTATTGTCAATGTTGTTTTGATTCTATATGTAGTAATATGGGGTATATATATAGCGTTAGGTTTAACACAAACTTCTCTAAAAAATTTTATAAGTAGAGTATTTAAAATTGGTATTGTCTTGGCTCTAATTACGCCTTATTCATATTCATTTTTTAATGAATACTTATTTACTCTTTTTACAGCTGGTACACAAGAACTCATAGGGATGGTTGCTAACCCTTATTGCGATAATGGGTCTGAGTCTAATTATTTTGCATTTACAAACTATACTATGCATGTACTTTTTGGACAACCACATCTTTTTTTGAGAATTAGCTCCACTATTATGGCCTTTCCAATAGGATGGTTATGTTTTATTATCTTCTGTTATACGATAGCGTTGTATTTTATGGCTATTTTGCGAGCGATATTAGCGTATTTAATTGCATATACTGCTATTGGTTTAGTTATATCATTGGGTCCTATTTTTATAGTAATGTTGTTATTTGAACGAACAAAACATCTATTTCTTGGTTGGATGGGGGTTTTGGTATCATTTGCAATGGAACCAGTAATTTTATTTGCAAGTATAGTATTGATTACGTTGTTTGTTGATCAAGCATTATATGATGTAATGGGAAATCTAGAATGGCTGCCATTTTTAAATTTCTGGGTTAATTTTGGTGCACCTACAAATTGTGCTGATACGTGGGAGTGTATTGAAATTTTAGATATATATTGGTATCTACCTAGTTTTTATAACAGTACTTTAGGTACTGATGCTGCTGTTGGTACAGCTGGTGCTATTGCAGGTGTATTAAATGTTTCTAGTTATATTACGTATATTCAAAGTTATATAGTTTTATTTATTGGCGTTGGTTTATTAGATAAAGTTGGGGAGTTTGCTACTTCAACCAGTACGTATTTATTTGGTGGAGCAGGAATGTTGAGCGCTGCAAATAATATGATTGGAAAAGCTAAGGACAGTGCTCTGAGTGTGGTTGGTATGGATAGTAAAAGTAAAGCCAGAAGGCAAGAATCGAAGGGTAAATCAGATGCATCTGCCGCTAAATCTAACAGAGCGGCACGCTGGAAATAGAGTTTCTATCCTGCAGTTTTGAAAAAAGTATATGATAGGGTTATTTCATTAAGATCCTTCAGTTCTGGGTCTTTATCAAATTCTGGATCAATAAAGAATGATACGGGTAAATTAGAATTTTCTTTTGCTTTTAGGAGTTGTTCATTAAAGCAGAAACATTGTATCTTATTAAAATACACAGCAGCCTTATAAGGGGTTACGTTATATATTGCAGTACCTATAATAGGTTTGTTTTCTAAGTTAGCTGCGGTATAGAAGATCAGAGTATTTTCTCCTGTAGTGACAGTTACAGATTTTTGCTTTGCTATAAAAAACCAATTTAGCTCTGGTGAGACATTGGCGTCGAAATTTACTTTGATCTTTCTTGTACCTTTTGTATATGAGATTTTCTGCGCTTCTTGCGTTGTGCCTCCATATCCTGTTAATTTGCAGAAAAGACTATATAAAGGTACCGATGCAAATGTTAGTAAAGTCATGCCAACAATAATTGCTGCTAAAGAGAGTGCAAGATTTTTATTGTTAGCATTATTAGACATATTTACTATTTTTATAAATCAGAACATAGTGTGAGTCTTGTTTTTGTAGTTTTAATGAATGTTTTTAACTCGCAATATTCTGCGCTACAGATTGTGATAGGAGTATTGTTATAAGAAAGTTTAACATATAACTTGCCTAGAGAATCTCGAAAAAGTTCTATTTGTAGTCTAGCAAGATAAGGGGGGTCGATATTAGGAAAATCTAATAAATTTAATAAACCCATTATAATAGCATCATGTGTGATATATAGGATATATTTTGGATTATGTGTATCTGGCTTATTTCCTAGTAAATGTAGAATATTAGTTAATAGCAGTGATCCAGCAGTACATGATACTTTGTGGGAACTAAGCGCTACTATTCTTGCAATTTTACCTAATTTTTTGGCATTTCTGTAATTTGTTTTAGATAAATTTTTTGGTTTTTTTATATCATGTGATTCGTTTACAGTAATAGTGTCAGAGATTTTACCAATGTCATATTCTGTAAAATTAGAGTTCAGGTTGTGGTTTATATTATCAATTGTTTGTTTGATCTCGTTGATTAGTTCTGAGGATGCATTATTTTTTAAATAGGTTGTTACTATGCTTAAAGGTAGATCTTTTGGAAGGAGTGGATTATTTTCGTCATTAAATAGTTCTACATTAACTTTTCTTAAATCTGGGTAGATTCCTTTGGTAATTTGTTTTGCTGTTTCTACGGTTCTTTGTTTATTAGATGATTTTACTAAAATAGAATGATTTGAGAATTGTTCAGGCAAGAGTTGTTTGTCTTTGATATAATCTTTTCTGATATCTTGACCTAACTTAAAAGCTTCTTTTTCTCCTTTTTTAGTCAATATTCCTTTTTCTTGATCTTTCCAGTGTTCTGAGAAAAAAGGGAGATCATGTACAGGTGTTCTATCTCCATGTCGTATTATATCTATAGCAAAAACGAGTTTCAGGTTTTTCTTGTTTTCATGGTTGTTTAGGTTTTTGAATAAGCACGTAACTATTAGCGTTGTAATGCACAGCAACGCTATTGTGGTCATAAGTTTCCAATGTTTTATCATTATCCTTATTTTTGAAGTTTTTTATTAAGAATGTTTTCTTCAAAATCTGAATAATTTCCTTCATGCCAATATATTTTATCTTTTTCAAAAGCTAAGATGTGAGTTGCTACTCTATCTAAAAACCATCTGTCATGGCTTATAACTAATACACAGCCTGCGAAATTTAATATAGCTTCTTCTAAAGAACGCAATGTATTGACATCTAAATCATTGGTTGGTTCATCTAGTAAAATAACGTTAGCTGGTTTTTTTAGCATCTTTGCTAAATGCACTCTGTTTCTTTCGCCGCCTGATAATTGTGAAACTAATTTTTGCTGTACAGGTCCTTTAAAATTAAAGCTGGCACAATACGCACGACTTTTTACAGTCTTTTTTCCTAATTCTATTTCTTCTTTGCCTTCAGATATTTCTTCCCATACAGATGTATGATCTTGTAGATGGTCTCGAGACTGATCTACATATCCTAAGGATACTGTTTGGCCTAATTTTATTTCGCCGCTAAAATCTTGCTCTTGTCCAGTGACCATTTTAAAGAAAGTTGATTTTCCAGCTCCATTAGGTCCGATAATTCCTACTATAGCTCCTGGGGGTACATTAAAACTGAGATTGTTTATCAGCTTTTTGTCACCAAAGGCTTTAGTTAGATTATTGACGTTGATTACTACATCACCTAAACGTGGTCCTTCTGGTATCACTATTTTTGCGTTGCCAACATTATAATCTTTTTGTTGAGCTACTAATTGCTCATATGACTTAATACGAGCTTTATTTTTTGTTCCTCTAGCTTTTGGTGATTGTCTTATCCACTCTAATTCACGTTCAATTTGTTTTTGGCGATCTAATTCTTGTTTATCTTCTTTGGCTAATTCTTTACTTTTCTGATCTAACCATGAAGAATAATTTCCATGCCATGGAATACATTCCCCTCTGTCTATTTCTAAAATCCATTCAGTTACGTTGTCTAAGAAATATCTATCGTGAGTAATAGTTACTACTGTGCCTTTGTATTTCTGCAGATATTTTTCTAACCAAGCTACAGATTCTGCATCAAGATGGTTAGTTGGTTCATCAAGAAGTAACATGTCTGATTTATCCATAAGTAGTTTTGCGATCGCAACCCTTCTTTTTTCTCCACCCGATAATTTGTCTATTGTTCTTTCTTTAGGAGGGCAGTTTAATGCTTGCATGATTATTTCTGCTTCGCGTTCTACTTCCCAGCCATTTAATTTATCAATTTGTTCTTGAATTTCTCCTTGTTGTTCGATGAGAGATGTCATTTCATCATCAGATAAAGGTTCGCTAAATTTATTACTTATTTCATTGAATTTTGCGATCAAATTCATGATTTCTGTAGCGCCATGCATAATATTTTCGATGACATTTTTGCTTTTATCGAGAGAAGGCTCTTGAGGAAGGTAGCCAATTTTGGTGTTTTTTGCAGGCCATGCTTCACCATCGAATTCTTTATCAATACCAGCCATAATGTTTAACAATGTCGATTTACCTGCTCCGTTAGGTCCAATGATACCTATTTTTGCTCCTGGGAGAAAAGATAGCCAAACATTTTTTAATATATGTTTTTTTTGACTATTATATTTATTAAGGTTTTTTATAACGTAGATATATTCTGTCATCTTCTGCTTTCGGTAATTAAATTATTGCAATCTTCATTGTAGTTATTTAGCCAGTTCTTTTCTTCAGTTGTTAATAACGAAAAATCTACTAACTGTGTTTCAATTGGAACTTTTGTTAGAACTTCAAATTCTAAATACCCTTTTAACCTAGTAGATTTTTTTATATATGCAAGATTTTCGATTCTAATACCGTATTTTTTTGTTTTATAAAAACCTGGTTCTATGGAAAGGATCATTCCTTCTTGAAGTTTAATATGATTATTTCTACTAATAGCCTGTGGACCTTCGTGCACTGATAAAAAACTACCAACACCGTGTCCTGTTCCATGAGCATAATCTTTTCCTTCTTTCCATAATGGGTTGCGTGCTAATGTATCTAATTGATTTCCGGTAGTACCTTCAGGAAATATTGCGGTAAGAAGTTGAATGTGTCCTTTGAGCACCAAGGTAAAATTTCTGATTTGCTCTTTTGTTGGAGTGCCAATAACAATAGTACGAGTAGTATCTGTTGTACCTTCAAGATATTGGCCGCCAGAATCTATCAAAAGTAGTCCTGCGCCAAATATTTTTTTGTTTGTTTTTGGTTGTGCTTTGTAATGAATAATAGCTCCGTTTTCTTTAAAACCAACAATACTATTAAAACTAGGGTACATAAAGTTTTGTTGTTTTGATCTGAATTCAAGTAATTTATCAGATATAGATATTTCGGATAACTTTTTGGTTTTTACAGCTTCTTTTATCCAAATCAAACAGTGCGTAAGGGCGATGCTATCTTTGTTATGTGCTAAAACTGCATTAGAAATTTCAGTTTTGTTTTTACAGGCGCGTGGTAATTCTGATAAATCTGGTGTTGTTGTTATTGTGGCAATTTTTTCTTTCAGCCAAAAAGGTGCTTTTTTTGTTGTCACAATATTTTTATGATTTTTTATTTTATCTAGGAAGTTCTCTAATTGAGAAAAAGGAAAAAATTCTATTTGGTTTTTATTGAAGTATTGTTTTGTATTTTTGTCTAATGTCGCATCTAAAAAAAGAGTTGTACTATTCTGAGTAATGATTAGGTATGCAAACACTATTGGTGAAAAAAGAGAATCTTGACCGCGAATATTGAGTAGCCAGCATATAGACTCTGGTGTATTTAAAATAAAAGTATCAATATTTTGTTCTTTCATTTGTTGTTTAAAATTTTCTAATTTTGTTTTAGTTGGTGTACCAGAATATTTAATCTTATATTCGAAAATTGATGTTGTGCGGGGTTGAGGTTTTGATTGCCAAATTATATCTACAAGATTTTTATCTAATATTTTTATATTTTTTTGTGTATATTTTTTTAAAATAAGTTCGACATATTCAATAGAGTGCAATTTATTGTGTAGGCCTAAGATATTGCTATTTAAGAAACTTTCTAGCCATTTTAGAAGACTAGTAGAGGTTAAGTCTATGATTTCAAAATTTTCAGATAATTCCTGTTTAGCTTGTACTAGATATCTACCGTCTGTGAATAAAAAGTGTTTCTTACTTGTTGTAATCACTGCTATGCCATTGGAGCCAGAAAACCCCGTGAGATATTCTAGTCTTGCTTTGTGTGGTGGTACAATTTCACTATAAAATTCATCATGTGATGGTATTAGCAGAGCGTCTATTTTTTCTAACAACATTAATTTCTGAAGTTCTAAAATCTTATTAGTCATTTGTTTGTTTTAATAAATTAAGCCATTCTTCTTCGTTGATAATTTTGATACCAAGTTCACGAGCTTTAATACTTTTGCTGCCAGCATCATTACCTGCAATTAGTATGTCTGTATTTTTAGAAACAGAAGATTGAACTTGTGCCCCGAGCGTCAGGGCTTTATGTTTTGCTTCTGGTCTAGTCATATGTTCTAATGTACCAGTGAATACTAATTTTTTATTTGTAAAAAAGTTATTGTGTATATTTTTTTTGATCTCTTCAATCTCTATAATTTTTCCTAGTTCTTCTATTAGCCAGATATTTTGTTGTTGATGACAGAATTTTTGCAATGATTCTGAGGTTTTGATGCCTATATTATCAATCTGATCTAATTGAGCAAATGTATTGTAGTCATTGTTGTGAAGAAGTTTGATGTTATACAAAAACTTCTCAAATGTTTTAAAATGATTTGCTAGTAATCTTGATGTTGTTTCTCCTATATAACGAATTCCTAGACTGTAAATTAATCTTTCAAGAGTTGTGTTTTTTGATTTATTTATTGAGTTTATAAGATTGCTTACAGATTTCAGACCCCAGTTAGGTAGAACAGCTAAATCATTAGTATGCTTTTGTAAATCAAAGATATCTAAAATATTAGATATATAGTTGTTGTCGTAGAGAAACTCTATTTGTTTTTCTCCTAGTCCTTCTATATTGAAAGCGTTTCGAGACACGAAATGTTTAAAGTGTTCCAATTTTTGTGCAGAACAAGATAATCCTCCTGTGCATCTAATAATAGCTTCATCTGGTTCTCTAATTAAATCACTTTGGCATACAGGACAGTGTTCAGGAAAAGAAAATTTTTTGCAATGTTCATGGCGGAGGTTTTTATCTACGCTAATTATATGCGGAATTACGTCTCCTGCTCGTTCGATAATTACAGTGTCATTGATCATTATATCTTTTCTTTCTATTTCATCTTTGTTATGCAAGCTGGCTCTTTTTACGATTACTCCGCCAACATTAACAGCTTGTAATTCTGCTACGGGCGTTAAGGCTCCTGTGCGTCCAACTTGAATGGTGATGTCAGTGATGACCGTTTTTGCCTGTTCTGCTGGAAATTTATGTGCTGTAGCAAATCTTGGTGACCTTGAGATTGTACCAAGTTTTGTCTGTAGAGATAGTTGATTGATTTTATAGACTATGCCATCTATGTCGTATGGTAACCCTGCTCTTTTGTTGTATAATTCGTTGTAGAAGTTTTCTATTTCTTCAACAGATGATGCTATTGAATGTAAATTGCATATTACAAAGCCCATTTTTTTCAAAGCATGTAAAATGTTATCCTGAGTAATAAAATCATTGATATCGGTAAAAGAAATTGCGTATGCGAAATATTTTAGATTTCGTTTACTTGTTATTGAATGATCTAATTGTCTAAGAGAGCCAGCAGCTGCGTTTCTGGGGTTAGCAAATAAAGGCAGATTCTCTTTGTCCCTTTCTTTATTTATTTTTTCAAAATCATCTTTTGTTATAAAGATTTCACCCCGGATTTCGAGCTGCTTATGATGCGTATCTATTTTTAAAGGAAAATCTTTGATTGTTTTAACGTTTTCGGTAATATCCTCACCTGTAATTCCATCTCCTCTGGTTGCAACATATTCTAAAACACCATTGTAAAAAAATGCAGAAAATGATGCCCCATCAATTTTTGGTTCGCAGACTATTTCTAAAGTGGTATCGAATTTTATTGATAGAAATTTCTTAGCTCTTTTGATGAAGTCGGCAACTTCTGTAATTGAGAAACAATTACTTAAAGACAGCATAGGAGTTTTGTGAGATATCTTTTTTAATTTTGAGTTAGTAACAACAGCTCCAACCTTTTGTGATGGGCTGTTTGTAAGCTTCAGTAATGGAAAATGTATTTCTAGATTTTCATTTCGTCTAAATAGAGAGTCATATTTTGAGTCACCGACTAATGGATTGTCATCTAAGTAATATGCTTTGTTATATTTTTCTAGTATATAAGCTAAGTACTTTAATTCTGCTTCTGCCTCTATAGATGTAAGCTGCTCTATAGGAATATTTTGTTTTAATGATTGCGGAATTTGCATGTTATGCTTAGTATGCTAATAGATTACTTGACTATTATATAAGCATATAAGCTAAGGTAAGAATGTTCAAAAGATTTTTTTTATTTTTTCTAGTGTTAGTTATGTTACTTGGCATGGGTATGTGGCAAGTGCAGAGATTTTTTTATAAGAGTAGTGTAATTGAATCTTTAAAAGAATCATCAAGCCAAATTGATTTCTTTTTAGACACTAAGAATATGCAAAAAAAAGTAAATCATAAAGTTAAGATAGAAGGTGAGTTTATAAATGGAAAAACTATATTTTGGTATAGGTTGCAGAAGAATAAAATTGGTTATAATATGGTTGTGCCTTTTAAAATGCGAGATGGTATAATACTTGTAGATCTTGGGTGGTCTAAAGATAAAAAAGATGTTGTGGTAAAGAAAGGTAAGCATGTTTTGATGGGGTATTTATTAAATTTCTATGGTCCATCAAAATTTGTTGTTGATAATGATGTTAAGGGTAGGACATGGTTTAGATTAGATAAAGATGAGATTGATCAATATTTAGGTTACAGTGTCGGGCCGCTTGTCTTAAAAGTTATGAGTCAGGAGTATTTAGTTGGTAATTATGATTTTCTTCCTAAGGAAATTGTCAATAATCATATGTATTATGCTGTAATGTGGTTTGCTCTAGGAATAATTTGGATAATTTTAATGTTTATATATAACAAGAAAGATATTTAGAGAGGAATAATGGCTTCATATGTGAAATTAGCTGATTTTTATAAGAAAATAAAAATCTTGGAGAATATCAATGGAATTTTATATTGGGATTCTTCGACAATGATGCCAAGAAATTCTTTTAAAGCACGTGCAGAAGAAATGGCTCTGTTGTCTTCCATACAACAGAAATTTTTACGTTCAGAGCAATTTGGCAATGCTCTAGAAAGTATTAAATGTGATGATCTTGATGATTGGCAAAAAGCAAACATTAGAGAGATGAAATCGTTGCGTGCTAATGCTTTAGCTGTTGAAACAAGATTAATAGAGTTGTTTACTAAAGCTACCGCTGAGGGTAAGGTGGTTTGGGAGAAGGCCCGTAAAGATAATAATTTTCAGCTTTTTGCCCCGCATTTGAAAACAATAATCTCTTTAGCAAGAGATGTAGGAAAAGCAAGACAAGAGTATTTTAAAAAAGATACGGCATATGATGGGCTGTTAGATCAGTATGATAAAGGTAGTACTCAAAAAGATCTTGATATAATTTTTTCTGATCTACGTCAGTGGCTGCCTTCTATTATTTCGCAAGTTATAGATCAGCAAAAATCTATGCAAACTATTGCTTTTGATCAAGATTTTTCGGTAGAAAAGCAAAAAGAGTTTGCGTTGCTCTGTATGCAAAAGCTGGGATTTGATTTTGATAGAGGCAGAATAGATACAAGTACGCATCCTTTTTGTGGTGGTAATGCTTTTGATATACGTTTGACAACAAGGTATGATATTAAAAATTTTATTACTGGAACGCTAGGTGTGATGCATGAAACTGGACATGCTCTTTATAATCAGAATTTACCAGAAGACTATAAGTATCAAGCTGTGGGAGAGTATAGAAGTATTGCTATACATGAAAGTCAGTCTTTGTTTGTTGAAAAACATTTGGGAAGCAGTAGGGAGTTCTGGGATTATATTTCTCCGCAGGTGCAAAAAGTATTTAAACTATCAAAAACCAATAAAGCATATTCTGCTGATAACTTTTATAATATTAATAATAAGGTAGAAAGCACTTTTATTCGTGTCGATGCAGATGAAGTAACGTATCCTGCTCATATTATATTGCGCTATAATCTTGAAAAAGAATTAATTGCCGGCAATTTAAAGGTTCATGATATTCCTAAAGTATGGAATGAAAGCATGAAAGAATTGCTAGGTATAACTCCTCAAAGTAATAGAGAAGGGTGTTTACAAGATATACATTGGTCTATGGGGGCATTTGGCTATTTTCCTACTTATCTTAAAGGTTCAATTTTTGCTGCACAAATTGCAGGTGAATTAAACAAGCAAGATAAAAACTTTAAGAACCATATTAAATCAGGTGATTGGCAAAAAATTATAGCGTTTTTGAAAGATAAAGTTCATTCAAAAGGAAGTTTGTTGACCTCAGATGAGTTGGTTAAATCTGTTGTGGGAACTGGTTTTGATGTTGAAGTGTATAAGAAATATTTGATGGATAAATTTCTAAAATAGCTGAGATAATAATTTATCTATTATTAAGATTGTAGTATACTAGATATAGATACAGTTCTATCACCATAAAGGAATAATCATGAAAGCAGATGAAGCGATAATTCCCAAAACACTTTTCTCATTTATATGGTATTTCCTAAAGGAATATAAATTTGTTGTTATTCTCTATGTTATTCTTGCTCTTGCTGCTGGTTTGTGGGGACCGTTTAATAGTATATTGCTTAAGAAAATCATAAACTTATTACCAAGTGTTGCTGAGCATGATATTGATATTTTAGTACTTCCAGCCAGTTTAATTGTTATTAATTTTTTAGTCTTTGATAATTTGACTTGGCGAGGTATAGCATACATACATTACCGTTTTATACCTTATATAGTGAATAAAATTGACAATGTACTTTTAGATTATACTTTACAACATTCTCATCAATTTTTTCAGGAACGTATGGCTGGAGCTCTTGCCAAACAAATGTTCAGGCTGATAGAGAGCATTGAGAGAATTATTTCATCGAATGTTTGCAATATTTTGAGATCAACGTCTCTGTTGTTGATGGCTTTGTATTTTTCTTATCAAGTTAACCTGATATTTTTTACAATTTTCTTTATATGGAGTATTTTGTTTTTTGGTATTAGTTTGTTGATGTCTAAGAAACTAACAACATTATCTGAGAATCAGGCTGCTGTAGAGAGTGTATTAGGCGGACAAATTATTGACAGTTTGACGCATGCGTTTAATGTTAATCTTTTTGCACGAAGAAAACAAGAAATTACCAGAAGAGGTGGTTCTTTGTCCGATTATAAAAAAGCTTATCAGAAAAAAGAACTCTATTCTATAATCACTCACTCTATACAAGGTGGGTTGATTGCAATTATGATTGCTTTTTCTGCATTTTTTCTTGTACATCTTTATGGTAAAAATTTGGTTACCATTGGTGACTTTGCTCTTATTTTAGGTTTATCTATAGAAACGGGACACATGATGTGGTTTACAGTATCAGATGTTGTTGACGAATTTAATAAAAATGCTGGGAGATGCAAGCAAAGCTTAGGTTCTTTAATAGTAGAAAGAGAAATAATTGATAAACCTGATGCTGGTATTTTAAGATGTAGTAGTGGTCGCATCACTTTTAATAAAGTTAAGTTTCATTATAAAGGTACTGAACCGCTTTTTAAAAATAAATCTATAGAAATAAAAGCTGGTCAGAAAGTGGGGCTTGTTGGCTATTCTGGTAGTGGAAAATCTACTTTTGTTAATTTAATACTTAGGCTGTACGATGTTTCAGAAGGTAGTATTTTAATTGATAATCAGAACATATCTAATGTTACACAAGAGTCATTGCACGAAAACATTGGCATGATACCGCAGGATCCATCTTTGTTTCATAGAAGTTTGATAGAAAATATTCGCTATGCACGTTTAGATGCAAGTGATAAAGATGTAATTGATGCGGCAAAAAAAGCCCATGCTCATGAGTTTATCTTAAAACTTCCAGATGGTTATGAGTCGCTAGTGGGAGAGAGGGGAATCAAGCTTTCTGGCGGACAGCGTCAGCGAATTGCAATCGCTAGAGCGATGTTAAAAAACGCCCCGATTCTGATTTTAGATGAAGCAACAAGTCAACTTGATTCAATTACTGAAAATCTAATTCAAGAAAGTTTATGGTCATTAATGCAAAATAAAACTACCATTGTCGTAGCTCATCGTTTGTCAACTTTATTACATATGGATAGAATCTTAGTATTTGATAAAGGTAAGATAGTTGAAGATGGCACTCATAGCCAACTTCTTGCCAAAGGAGGGCTTTATAAGACACTGTGGTATGCCCAAGTTGGAGGATTCTTAGGTGATAAGGATACTCAAGATGGAAAATAACCAGAAGCAACATTTTGAATGAATGCTACAAGGGAAGGAATTATGAATAAAGTTGAATATACTGCAAATCCAGCTGTTAGTGATATTGATTTTATTACTGAAAAAATTAATAAAGAGACGACAGAATATGGAGAAGCATATCCTTTTGCTTTTTTCATTAGAGATGCTAAATCTAATATAATAGCAGGTGCTAATGGTTATGTTATGTATGGTGAGATATACACTGACCAACTATGGGTTGATAAAAGTTATAGAAGAATAGGTGTTGGAAAAAAATTGATGGATGCCATACATCAATATGGTAAAAAAGAAGGATGTCATCTTGCTACTGTACAAACAATGAGTTTCCAGAATGCTAAAGATTTTTATGAGAGATGTGGTTATGTTGTGGAGCTGGAGCGCTTTGGCTATAATAATAAATCAAGTTGTTTTTTGCTAAAAAGGGAATTATGACGAAAAAAAACATTAAAATCATTGCATATAATTCAAATTGGCCAAAGATGTTTGATGCGGAAAGTCAAAGTATCAGGCTGATATTGGGAAGTAAACTTTTAGAAATTCATCATGTTGGTTCAACCTCTGTAACTGGTTTAGCGTCGAAAAATAAAATAGATATAGTAGCTGTTGTAAAAAATGGTAAAGACTCAATAAAGCCTCTAGAAGAAATTGGTTACACATATAAGGGCGAGTGGAATGTTCCTCTTAAGTTTGGATTTACTAAACGTGGCGAGGTTAATGTTAATCTGCATGTTTTTGAAGAAAACCATCCTGAGATAGAAGTTTTAGTTAAATTTCGCGATTATTTGAGAGTAAATTCAGTTGTTAGAGATCAATATGCTGCTTTAAAGGAACAAATTTTAACAGATGAAACGTCAATGAAAAAATCTGCTAATGGTTTTCTCTATAAATATACTTTACTAAAAGGAGATTTTATTAGAAGTGTTTTAAAACAGGCTGGTTTTAATCGTATTCGCATTCTTAAATGTAGTGATGATAGTGAATGGAGGGCAGCAAGACGTTTTCGTAATCAATATTTCTTTGAACCACAGAATATAGATGATCCATACACGTGGACTTTTAATCATTCAGAGCATGCTCATTTAGCCTTATATAAAGGTGCTGAAATTATTGGTTATGCTCACATTCAATTTTGGCCTAATAATAAAGCGGCAATGCGCATAATTGTTATCGATGCAAATAAACAAAGGCAAGGTTATGGTGGTAAATTTTTGCTTCTTATCGAACAATGGCTAAAAAATCTTGAGATAAAGACTGTTCATACAGAATCTAAGCCAAGTAGTTTAAAATTCTATGCTAAAAATAGCTATTCTGAAATGCCATTTCATGATCCAGATGGTCATGAGAGTGATCTGCGAGATGTTGCAGTTGGTAAGATATTATGAAGCGCAAAATGCTTTAAACCAGCATACTACAATGTATTGCAGTTTTTGCTAATTACAGATGCAAGTCTTGTTTGGTCTTGGATTTTAAGGATTTATAAGTTTTGACGTGTGTTGTTGTGTAATCTATAACTTGTTAACTTTGCTTAATACAGGTATTGAACATAAATTTTATTATACTAATAGATAATGATATCTTCTGGCATAATTTCAGCAATCAAGTCAGGTAAAATTACAGAACCTAGATCGCCGATAAGTAATATGGCCATGTCGTTTTTATAATAAACGGCGTTCATAGCATCTGTTGAAGTTTTATATAGGTAGTTTGATAGGTGTATTCTGTCACCATCGGCACCATTAAAATCAAGAATTATTTTATTAGCATAGCTATTAGTAAATATATATTGATCGGCACCCTTGCCGCCTATTACATGGTATAAAGAAAAAGGATCAAAAGTAATAGAATTATCTCGTGTATCACCAATAATCACTTTATGATCAGCTCGTCTTTCGCAACTAATACTTGCAAAGTCATCTGTGCAAATCTGTTGATCTATGTAAGAGAAGGTTACATTGCTTTTGCATTCGTACCTATGATGTGCGCCTGATGATAGCTCTATGTTGCCAAAATCATCCTCAAGGTGATGTTTTGGATGGTCTATATAACTCTGTACCTTCGTTATTTAAAAATAACCCTCTTGAGTGAGCCAGTTCTGGTAATTCTATTATAGGTGCTTCTATATTTACACTCAGGGTGCTATTGTATAAATGTCCGTGGCCAGTGGTATAAAAACTAGATGGGTGTATATGATTTTTTGGTATAATTACTTCGGGGCCATATTCTGAATCATCAAGATTAAACAACCCTAGTAATTTTTGAGTGTCTTTATTTATCAAGATAGGCACAAGCAGTAAGAGGGTGTGTAACCACATCTATAACTTCTTCTAAACCACTTGTTTCAATCTTATTCTTTAAATCTTGAGCGTTTTTAAATTGTTTTAAAAAATTTAAAATAGAAATCTTAGATGCTTCATATTCAAAAATACTAACGTCGCCTCTATACTGACAATTATAGACAGATAAAGTGTCGTGAGCCTTTATATATACTATTAAGACATGTTTAGTCTATTGGATCTGTAAACAGATTTTTAAAAAACGTTTCAGGAAAAAAATATATATTCTGATGTTAGTCAGAAAATATTCCTTTTACTTGATGCTTTGGTATTGCTTTTAAATCAACAAGAGAATCTCTAGATCTAAGACCTGTAAGAATGCTACGAAATATAGACAATGAATTAGAATCATATTGTAAGCCAGCAGAGTGGACTAATAATCAATGCTTTGACACTTAAACACCTTTACATTGAATATTAATTAATAGTTAATATAAACTAACTATTAAAAATAGCAAGTTTTTTCTTTGCTATAATTTAAACAATACGCATAAGATTTTATAAAACTATCATTACATTTGATTTCTGTCACGATACTGCTATGCTCCTAATAATAATATTTTTCTAAATAGATAGGAGTTTATATGCCAATAAAAATTCTTATGCCTGCTTTATCTCCGACGATGACCGAAGGTAATTTGGTTAAATGGAATAAAAAAGAAGGTGATCAAGTTAAATCTGGTGATGTTATTGCTGAAATCGAAACAGATAAAGCTACTATGGAGGTGGAATCTGCTGATGAAGGAATTCTTGGTAGAATTTTAATTCAAGAAGGGACTAAAGCAGTGAAGGTAAATGCTGTGATTGGATTGATTTTAGAAGAAGGAGAAAATAAATCTGAGCTGGATAAAGTTATAATAGACGCTCCTGAAGAACAAAAAGTTGAAAACAAAGAAGAAAAAATAGATACTCAACAAAAATCACAAACTATAACATCTCCAGTAGCTAGTGCTCCTGTGATGCAAGCAAGTAAGAGAGTTTTTGCTTCTCCTTTAGCAAAGCGTTTAGCTAAAGAAAAAGGTTTTGATATAACGCAGATTAAAGGTACTGGCCCTAATGGTAGAGTGGTAAAAAATGATGTTTTATCATTTATAGGTGGAAAAGGTGGTTTTATTTCACGAGCAATGCCAGAGCAATCAGTTTTTTCTATTTCAACAATGCGTGAGGTGATTGCTAAAAGATTATTAGAATCTAAGCAGCATATTCCTCATTTTTATTTGTCTATGGATTTTAATTTAGATAAATTGTTAGAGATGCGTGCTGACATTAACTCAGCTGTTTCAGCTGAGAGTGTTGAATTAAGAATCTCAGTGAATGATCTTGTGACTAAAGCGGTTTCTATGTCACTTAAAAAACATCCTTCAGTAAATTCTTCTTGGAATAAAAATTCAATTATACAATATAATAATGTTGATATATCAATAGCTGTAGCTATTCCAGACGGTTTAATTACGCCAATAGTGAGAAATGCTGATCAAAAATCTATTTTTGAAATTTCAAAAGAAATAAAAAGTTTAGTTATCAAAGCTAAAGAATCATCTTTAAAACCTGAAGAATTTCAAGGCGGTGGTATAACCATATCTAATTTGGGTATGTATGGTATTAATAGTTTTAGTGCTATTATTAATCCACCTCAAAGTTCTATTTTAGCTGTTGGTGCTGGGATTGAAAAAGCAGTAGTAAAAAATGGTCAGGTAGTATCATCTACAGTGATGAATATTACGATGGCTTGTGATCACAGAGTAGTTGATGGTGCGGTTGCTGCAGCATTTTTAAATAGTTTAAAAGACTATATTGAAAAACCATCAAGGTTGTTAATTTAGAGAGGATAAATGTCTGATCAATATGATGTTGTTGTAATAGGTGGTGGCCCAGGCGGATATGTAGCGGCAATTCGTGCTGCGCAGCTTGGTAAAAAAGTAGCTGTGGTTGAGAAGGAGCATTTAGGTGGAATATGTCTTAATTGGGGCTGTATACCTACAAAAGCTTTATTAAAAAGCGCAGAAATCTACAACACAATAAAGCATGCAAAAGATTTTGGTATTGATGTTGGTGCTGTAAAAATAGATCTAAAAAAAATAGTGCAAAGATCTAGAGATATCTCAAAGCAATTATCTTCTGGCATTGGTTTTTTAATGAAGAAAAACAAAGTTACAGTGATCGAGGGTATTGCTAAAATAAAATCTCCTGGAAAAGTTGATGTGTCTGGTAAAGAAATACTAGCTGACAACATTATTGTTGCTACTGGTGCTAGACCACGTGTGGTTAATGGTCTGGAACCAGATGGAAAGCTAATTGTTACATATAAAGAGGCTATGGTACCTCAAAATATGCCTAAAAAAATACTGGTGGTTGGTTCTGGTGCGATAGGTGTGGAATTTGCAAGTTTTTATCATACGCTTGGTGTTGATCTTACCGTACTTGAAATATCAGATAGAATTCTTCAGGTGGAAGATAAAGAAATTTCAACAATAGCACGTAGTGCCTTTGAAAAACAAGGAATTAAAATACACACAAACACAAAGATTCTGTCTGTAAAAAAACAAAAATCTTTTGTTGATGTAGAATTTGATGTTAAAGGTAAAAAGTATAAAGATTCATATGATCTTGTTATTGCTGCTGTTGGTATAGTTGGTAATACAGAAAACCTTGGTTTAGAGAATTTATCTGTCGAGATTGAAAGAGGTTTTATTGTTACTGATGAGTATTGTCAGACTGGAGAGTTTGGTGTTTATGCTATTGGTGATGTTACTTCGCCGCCGTGGTTAGCACATAAAGCAAGTCATGAAGGAGTAATCTGTGCAGAACATATTGCTGGTTACGAGAATGTTCATCCATTAAATAAAAATCTTATTCCAGGATGTACATATGCTATGCCACAAATTGCTAGTGTTGGTTTAACAGAAGAGAAGGCTATTGAACTTGGTTATGAAATAAAAGTCGGTCGTTTTCCTTATCAAGCTAATGGGAAAGCTTTAGCTATTGGGGAGCCAGAAGGTCTTATAAAAACAATATTTGATGCAAAGACTGGTGAATTACTTGGTGCGCATATGGTTGGAGCAGAAGTGACAGAGATGATTCAGGGGTTTGTCATTGCGATGAATTTAGAGACTACAGAAGAAGAGCTGATGCAAACAGTATTTGCTCATCCAACATTATCTGAAATGATGCATGAATCTGTATTAAGTGCATTTAATCGCGCGTTGCATATTTAAGAGTAGTGAGTAATGAAACCGAATATTATTACAAAATTAGCTAATCCTGGTGCTGAACCAAATAACTTACCTAAGCCGGATTGGTTAAGGGTTAAAGCGCCCACTTCTAAAGGCTACAAAGATACTTTAGATATAGTAAAATCTTTGAAGTTAAATACTGTATGTGAAGAAGCTGCTTGTCCTAATATAGGGGAGTGCTGGCAACAAAAACATGCAACCGTTATGGTTCTTGGTTCAATATGTACACGGAACTGTTCATTCTGTAATATTAGTACTGGTGTACCAGAAAAGGTTGATTATGATGAGCCAAAACGTCTTGCTGATGCTGTCGGTAAGTTAGCTTTGTCTCATGTAGTGATTACTTCGGTAGATCGAGATGATTTATCAGATGGTGGTGCAAAACATTTTGCTAATTGTATTGCTGAGATTAGAAAGTCATCGCCTAGTACTATTATAGAAATTTTAACTCCTGATTTTTTGCGTAAAGATGGTGCATTAGAAGTTGTAGTAGAAGCCAGGCCAGATGTATTTAATCATAATTTAGAGACGGTGCCATCTTTATATGTAAAGGTACGTCCTGGTGCACGCTATTTTCATTCTTTACAAGTTCTATGGAGGGTCAAACAACTTGATCCAACAATATTTACTAAGTCTGGTGTTATGGTTGGTTTGGGTGAAAATAAAGATGAAATTCTACAAGTTATGGATGATATGCGCTCTGCTGATATTGATTTTCTTGTTGTTGGTCAATATTTGCAACCGACTAATAATCATGCAAAAGTTCAAAGATATGTTACTCCAGATGAGTTTAGATACTATGAAAGAGCGGCTAAAGCTCGTGGATTCTTAGTTGTAGCAGCAAAACCGTTGGCACGCTCATCGTATCATGCAGATGATGATTTCAAGAAGCTCAGAGAAGCAAGAATGGCAAGTTTGAAATAAATATTGTCAAAAATGCAGGGGGAAATGTTCAAAAATAGTAATGTTATTGAAAGAAAACTATACCGTAATTTGATTGTTATTTTTTGTGTCATTATAATTATTTTTAGTATTGATTATGTCTTGATTAAAATTCAAGAACGTACGCCAATTAAAAATCCTATTTTTGTAATTAATGTTGATAGTGCCAAATCGCGCTTAGAAGCTATGAAGAGAAAATTAGGAGATGCGCAGTTTACAAAATTAGCCATTACGCCATCTGATCTTAAATTGACTTTTGTTGATTCACAAGATAGGAAAAGAACGATATCAAATCTGACAATGTCTCCAGATATTATTTATGATAATAAAGATTGGACTCCACCTATTAAAGTGCATTGTGGTAAAGATGATAGTTTTATATGGACATCTTCTAGAAAGATATCTCCTGGGGAATTTGGTTGTTTTTGTTCTCATAGGGCCATATGGAAAAAAATAGTTGAGCAGCAACTTGATAACGTTCTTGTGTTTGAGGATGACGTTGTTTTCTCGAGATTTTTTAAGTTAATACTATTTGCTTTAAATACAAAATATTTGCCATATAAGTTTGATTATATTGATTTAAGGCGAAAAAAAGGAAAAATTTTTAATGTTTTATTGAATAGCGACATTGCTGTTAGATGGGGCGCTGAGTCGTATATGGTGAGTTTGCAAGGCGCTAAAAAGCTTTTAAGCTTTAGTAATGAAGCTGATCGTGAAATAGATCACGTAATAGGTAATTTTATATTAGACCATAAATCAACTTTTGGAATGAGATATGCTATTTCTAAAGGGCAAGAATATGGTAGACAAAAAGTCAATAATACTACAATTCGCTGACATATATGGATTTCTAGTTGTAGCTGTTATAAACGATTTGATCTTTAGGTTGTCCTTCGCTTCTTCTTATTAGGTGTTGATAAAGAATTTGTTATATTTTTCTCTGAACTCTTCGTAATTACCTTGAAAATCTACTACGCCTT
>JAGORE010000024.1 GCA_018062985.1 Rickettsiales bacterium
GAAGTAACTTTTGGTCTTTGAGCCATTGTTCTATCACTCTCATTAATTTGAGCAACAATCATAACAACACCTTCGTTTGCCATAGTTTGTCTATCTAAAATTACATCATCAGAAATTTTGTTATTTAATTGATTATCAATATAAACTTTTCCTGTTTTAACAGTTTTTACTTTTTTAAGATATTTAGGGCTTACTTCAATTTGTTCACCATCACTCATGATATAAACATTTCTTTCTAATACACCACAATCAATACCTGTTTGTCCATGTTTTAATGCATGATTATATTCACCGTGAACTGGTAAAAAGAACTTAGGTTTAACAAGTCTAAGCATTAATTTTTGCTCTTCTTGAGAAGCATGTCCAGAAACGTGAATATCACCATAATCTTGATATGCAACTTTAGCTCCAGCTTTTAATAAATGATTGATAATACCAGAAACACTAGCTTCATTACCAGGGATTGCTTTAGCTGATAATATAATTTGATCATCTGGCTTTATCTTGATATGTCTGTGTTCATGAATAGCCATTCTGTAAAGTGCAGACATTGATTCACCTTGAGAACCAGTTGTTACAATTAGAATTTCTTTATCATTATATTTATTTACTTCATGTGCTTCAATAAATTGATCTTTTGGAAATTTGATATATCCTAAACTCATTGCTAAGTCTAGATTTTTCTCCATTGATCTTCCAATTACACAAATTTTTCTTCCAAATGTTATTGCTCTTTCAATAGCTTGTGCAACCCTATGAATATTTGAAGAGAATGTAGACATAAGAATTCTACCTTTTGCTCCTGCAAATAATCTATCAAAAGTTGGTCCAACCGTTTTTTCAGTTCTTGTAAAACCAGGTGCATGTGAATTTGTTGAATCTGATGTTAAAAGTAATACACCTTTTTCACCATAATGTGCAAGTCTATGTAAATCTGTTGGTAATCCATCATATGGAGTATGATCTATTTTGAAATCTCCCGTATGAATCATTGTTCCAGCTTCAGTTGTAACTGCAATACATGAACAGTCAATAATTGAGTGAGTAACATGTATCCATTCTACTTCAAACTCCCCTATTTTAATAGGAGTTCTTTTTTGAATTGCTCTTAAGTAAGATCTATGTTCTCTCATTTTATGTTCATCAAGTTTTGAACCAATCATTTCTAATGGTAATGATGTTCCATAAACAGGAAATTGCATTTCTTTAAATAAATATGGCATTGCACCAATATGATCTTCATGCCCGTGAGTAATAATAATACCAACGATTTTGTCTTTAATTTCTCTAATATAAGTGAAATCAGGAATTAAGATATCTACTCCATGCATATTTTCATCAGGGAAACTCATACCAACGTCAACGATTATTGCTTCATTATCACTTTCAATAACCATCATATTTCCACCAATTTCACCTAATCCACCAAGTGGAGTGATTTTCAGTTTTGATGCTGTGTTAAGATTTAATTTATAATGAGGGTTTAATCTATCTCTATGAATTTTTTCATTTATTAAATATGCTTTTTTAAGATCTGTAATCCATCCCTCACCTTTTTGCTGATTAGCTATAGGATTATTTGCATTTGGATTTGTATTCGCGTTTGGATTAGTTCTTGGTTTTGGTTTTCTTTTTTTGAAAGGTTTTTTTGGTTCTGTACCTTCCGTAGTTTGTTCATTTGTAGTAATAGTAGTAGTTGTATTTGTTTCTATATTTGTATTTGTTTCATTTTTATTAGTTGTTTGATTTTCTTGTATATCTACAACAGCCTGCTCTTGTTTATTTATTTCTTCCATCTTTTACCCTTGTATGCATTTGGCTATACAAAGATGAACTTACTTCATGAGGTCTAATATTATCATTAATATTTAATTCTTTATAAATTTGAGAAATGGCTTCTTTACTTATAACAGATGTAAGATTTTTAGAAAGTTTTTTTCTAGGTTGCACAAAGCATGCCTTTAAAAACTTGTTAAAATCCTTATCTAATACTTTATCCATATCTTTTTTTATATAAAGAATTGAAGACATTATCTTTGGCGGAGGATCAAAAGATTCAGGAGGAACATCAAAAAGTATTCTTGAATCAATAGAAATTAATTCAGTAATAATACCTAATGACGAGTACTCTTTTTCTTTTACTTTTGCAGTAAATTTTTCTGCAACTTCTTTTTGAACCATCACAATAATGTTCTCACAAGCGCTATCTTCAAACGCTCTTAATATAATGTTTGTTGCAATATAGTATGGTAAATTTGCAATTAAGTCATATCTACCATTATGTAGGGTCTTTTGCTTATCCCAAGCCTCTAAAACGTCAGTGTGGATCAGTTTTAGTCTACCCTCTTCTATCTCTATTGCAAATTTAGACTCTAAGATTCTGATTAAATCAGTATCTACTTCATAAGCAGTCATATCTTTGTACTTGACTAAGTTTTTGGTCAAATCACCTAATCCAGGCCCAATTTCAACGATGTAGTTATTCTTGGTGGGCATCGATTGGATGATCTTATCCAAAATAGTCGTATCTTTTAAAAAGTTTTGTCCGTATTGTTTTTTTGCTTTTACTTTTTCCATAATTGAATGGAGTATATCTGCTTTTAACTTACAATTAGATAATATAATAATTAGTTATTATGAAGGATTATATTTGAGTAGTTTTGCAAAAAGAATAATACCATGTTTAGATGTTGATAATGGAAGAGTTGTAAAAGGTGTAAACTTTGTTGGTCTACGTGATGCAGGGGATCCTGTAGAAGTTGCGAAAAGATACAATGCAGAGGGTGCAGATGAAATTACTTTTTTAGATATTACAGCAAGTCATGAAAATCGAGGAACTATTGTAGATATTGTGAAAAAAGTTGCTCAAGAGGTTTTTATTCCGCTTACTGTTGGTGGAGGAATTAGAAAACTGGAAGATATCTATGCATTATTAAACGTAGGATGTGATAAGGTTTCTATAAATTCATCTGCTGTTAGCAACCCTGCTTTTATAAATGAAAGTTCAAAAAGATTTGGCTCACAATGTATTGTTGTAGCCATTGATGTAAAAAGAGTTCCTGATGGTTCTTATCACGTTTTTGTAAAAGGCGGTAGAGAAGATACCGGCCTTGATGCATTAGCTTGGGCGAAAGAAGTAGCTGACAGAGGTGCGGGTGAGATACTTTTAACTTCTATGGATACAGATGGCGCTAAAACTGGCTTTGAATTAAATATTACACAACAAATATCAAAACTAGTTGATATTCCTGTAATTGCAAGTGGTGGTG
>JAGORE010000025.1 GCA_018062985.1 Rickettsiales bacterium
ATACTTTCAGGTCATTAAAAAAAGAGAATTTTTTTACTAGAAGCTCATCTACCTCAAAGAGGTAAGATACACTTGCTATTATAAATAGTAGTACAAAGATGAATTTACGCATTAGTTATTAGTTTAAGTAACTCTTCTTGATCTAGAACTTGGCTTGTTCCATATGCAACTGATAATAAAGGTTCATCAGCGATTCTAACAGGTAGTTTTATAATATCTGCAAGATAAGTGTCTAATCCTCTGATTAATGCACCACCACCTGTAATAATTACACCATTATCAACAATATCACTTGCTAAGTCAGGAGGCATATTTTCTAATACACTTTTAATTGCAGAAACAATCTCTTTAAGAGGTTCTTTAATTGCAACTCTAACACCTTCACTTCCTAATTCAATAGTTGAAAGTAATCCTGAATTATCTCTTCCTTTTACTTTCATTTTAAGTTCAGTTTCAAGTTTAATAGCAGTTCCAATTTCAATTTTAATAGTTTCAGCAGTTCTTTCACCAATAAAAAGATTAAAATTTTGTCTAACATGCTCAATAATAGATTTATCAAACTTATCCCCTGCAACTTTTATTGATTTACAAAGAACTAAACCACCAAGTGAAGTAACACCAATTTCAGTTGTTCCTCCACCAATATCCACAACAACATATCCAGATGGATCAGATACAGGAATTCCTGCACCAATTGCTGCTGCCATTGGTTCTTCTACTAGGAATACTTCTCTTGCTCCTGCGCTCATTGCTGATTCTTCAACGGCTTTTTTCTCAACTTGAGTAATACCATAAGGAATACAAATAATAATTCTAGGTCTAATAAAAGATTTTCTAGAATGTGCTTTTTCAATAAAATATCTAATCATTCTTTCTGTCATCTCAAAATCGGCAATAACACCATCTTGCATAGGACGAACAGCTTGAATATTTAAAGGAGTTTTCCCAATCATTTGTTTAGCTTCTTGACCAACAGCTAAAATTCTATCTCTACCATTTTTATCTTTTTGTACAGCAACAACAGAAGGTTCATTTATAATGATACCTTTTCCTCTTACTGAAACAATTGTATTTGCTGTTCCCAAGTCAATTGCCATATCATTTGAAAAGAGACCTATTAATTTATCTAAAAACACTTTTATATCCTTTTTATGCTACTTTTGGTTCATCAGTTTTAAGAACTACTTCTTTTGTAATTGTAATCGTTTTATTTTTATATTTTGGAAGATCAAACATAATATCTAACATAATATCTTCTAAAATAGATCTCAATCCCCTAGCGCCTGTTTTTCTAACAATTGCTAATCTTGCTAACTCTTTTAATGCATCTTTTTCAAATTCTAATTTTACATCATCCATTTCAAAAAGTTTAATATATTGTTTTATTAAAGCATTTTTAGGCTCAGTTAAAATATGTACCATATCATCTTCAGTAATTTCATTTAATGTAGCAACCATATGAAGTCTTCCAATTAATTCAGGAATTAAACCATATTTTACTAAATCATCTGCTTCTACTTTTGATAATACTTTATCGTGGTCATTTTTGCCTTTTTTATCTTGATTAAATCCAAGTACATTCGCACCTTGTTTTTTCTTGATAATATCTTCTAAACCATCAAATGCTCCACCACAAATAAATAAAATATTTGTAGTATCAACTTGAAGTGCATCTTGACCAGGATGTTTTCTTCCACCTTTTGGTGGAACATTTACAACAGAACCTTCAACAATTTTTAGTAAAGCTTGTTGAACTCCTTCACCTGAAACGTCTCTAGTAATAGATCTGTTTTCACTCATACGTGCAACTTTATCAACTTCATCAATAAAGATAATTCCACGTTCAGCTTTTTTGATATCACCATCAGCTGCTTGAACAAGTCTTGTAACAACATTTTCAACATCATCACCAACATAACCAGCTTCTGTTAAACTTGTAGCATCAGCGATTGCTAAAGGAACATCTAAATATTTAGAAATAGTTTGTGCTAATAGAGTTTTTCCAGAACCTGTTGGTCCAATTAATAAAACATTTGATTTATTTAATTCTGTATCATCATCAATTTCATTGTGTCTAAAAATTCTTTTATAGTGATTGTAAACAGCAACTGAAAGAACTTTTTTCGCTCTATCTTGACCAATTACATACTCATCTAATATAGCTTTTAATTCAGCAGGAGTCTTGATTTTAATCTCTTTTTCTTCTACAGGATTTAATTTTGATTGTTCGTTTATATTTTCAACGTTTCCATTCATAATCTCACTTGCAGCTGTTACACAAGATTTGCAAATACAAGCATTGTCTCCTGCAATTACAGGATTGTCTCTGCTATCAGTTGCTCCACAAAAGTCACATATAATTTTACTCATTTTATACCTATCTTACTTTCTATTAAAAGGAATACCTCTTTTTGTATTTAATACAAAACTAGCTAATTCTTTTACATATTTATTTTCATTTGTTTCTAATAGTTCACTTGCTACTTCTTGTAAAGGTTTACCTGATTCAAATAGTTCTTTATATGCATGCTTAACTGCATCAATATCTTCTCTATTTTCGAATCTTCTTCTTAATCCTGTTAGGTTTAAGCCTCTTAAAACTGCTTTATTTCCTTCTGCTAAACAAAATGGAGGAATATCTTGAGCAACAGCTGATGCTCCACCTACCATTACTTGTGTTCCTAGTTTACAGAACTGGTGAATAGGCGTTAATCCACCAACAACAACATAATCAGCACATTCAACATGTCCTGCAAGTGTAGCTCCATTTGCAAAAATACAATGGTTACCAATAATAACATCATGAGCTACGTGAGTATATCCCATAAACAAGTTATTGTCACCAATTCTTGTAACAGATCCACCACCAATTGTTCCTGGATTAAATAGTGTGTATTCTCTTATTTTATTATTGTCACCAATAATAAGTTCAACATCTTCTCCATTGAATTTTAAATCTTGAGGAATTGAACCGATTGATGCGTGTGAAAAAATATGATTGTTTTTTCCAAT
>JAGORE010000026.1 GCA_018062985.1 Rickettsiales bacterium
GAAATCTCGCGCAAATTAGCCAGAGTACGTTCTGCCCCTTGTAAATAGCTGAATGCGTCTGTTTGTGGCCCAGTGAATCTTTTCTCAGAAATCTCGCGCAAATTAGCCAGAGTACGTTCTGCCCCTTGTAAATAGCTGAATGCGTCTGTTTGTGGCCCAGTGAATCTTTTCTCAGAAATCTCGCGCAAATTAGCAAGAGTACGTTCTGCCACTTGTAAATGGATGAATGCGTCTGCGTGCAGCTCATTTACAGAGCCTAATATGAGCAATGCTTGTTCTTTTTCTTCTTTAGTTTTAAAGTTATTCAAGACTTGTTGTTTTAAATAGCTATTTATCATAATAAATTCTAATTAGAATATAGCGTATATTAATATACATTAACCATTATGTCGATAGAAACAATATTTTATTTACGTAACATTCTGTCAAATGAAGATATATGATGTGGTTTATTAGAGATGTTTTTTGTGTTAATATATCGTCTTAGCTTGTTCTTCGAAGGCTTTTAGCATTTTCTGCTGTTTTTTTTAAGTCGGAGTCATGCATCGATGACAAGAAGTTAAAAAGGGGGATGATATAGATATATCATGATACTTCTAGAGATGAACTAGTATAAGATGATAGCTATGCGTTTATAGTAAATTAAAGATCTTTATAATATTAATAATGATGCTAACATTAGGAAAATAAAGAATCCTAGAAGGTCTGTTAGGAAAGTGACGAATACACCTGAAGATATTGCTGGATCTAAACCTATTTTGCTTAGGGTGAGGGGGACGATAGTTCCCCAGAGTCCTGCTAAAGTGAAGTTGATTAATACCGCCAAGGCAAAAATTAAACATAATGATGGGTCTTTGTATAAAAAGAATAGGATCATTCCTCCTAATAGTCCTAAAAACAGTCCGTTCAGTGAACAAGATGCTATTTCTTTCAAGACAATCTGATTTGTGTTATGACTAGTGATTTCTTTGTTAACAATGGCTCGGATTAAGATCGTAACGCTTTGTGTACCAGCATTTCCTCCCATAGAGGCCACAATTGGCATTATCGCCGCTAGAATAGCAAGTTGTTCAATTTGCTGTTGGAATTTTGAAATCACGAAAGAAATCATACAGGCTGTCAGTAAATTAAAAAACAACCACGGAAAACGTTGGCTTGTAGTTTTAAATAACGCTGAATATAAGTCGCTTATTCGTACACCACCTAGTCTCATTAAATCTTCTTCGGCTTCTTCTTCTATAACATCAAGAATGTCATCTACGGTAATGACACCAATTATTTTATTTTGTTTATCCACTACTGGTGCGGAGCTTAGGTCATAATGTTTGAACGTATAGGCTACGTCTTCTTTGTCTAAGAATGCATCTATAACTTTTATGCTCTTATCCATTATGCTTTTTACATTGGTAAGTCTTTTATGCTTTAGGAGTTTACTGATATGAATAATTCCAAGTGGTTTGCTAGATTTATTTATAACAAAAATATCTTCATAATCTTCTGGTAGGTTCTCATTCCCAGCAATATAATCTATCACATCACCAACTGTTTTGTTATCTTCTATTGCTATATAGGTTGTTTGCATCATAATCCCAGCGCTATTTTTGGGATAAGATAAAGCTTTTAAAATAGATTTTTTCTGTGTCTGTGAAAAATGAGATAGTATATCTGTTTGTAAAGTGTGTGATAAGGTATCTAGTAGAGATACAATGTCGTCATTTTCTAATTTTGTAACCATTGAGGCAAATCTAGTCATGCCGAAGATATCAATAATTGCTTTTAATACCTCAGTGTCGAACTCCAGAAGAATTAGAGGGTCTGTGTTCTTGTCTAAAAGTTTTATGATAATGTGTCTTTGTTCGTAGTTAGCAAAGTTTAGGTAGTCGGCTAAGTCAGCGTAGTGTGTTTTTGAAATTATAGTTTTTAATCTTTTAAGATCCTGAATTTCAATTGCGTGGTTAATAGCTTCTGTAATTTGGTCTTTAGATACCAAATTTTCTTGAGCGGCATCTAAAGTTACAGTGTCTTTAGTCATGATCTCTCACTCATTATATTGTTTGTCCACAATAAAAGTACAAATTCAGGATGCACAAATATTGTGTATTTGAGGTACAGATCTTAAAAAGAAGTGGTGCGGTCGAGAAGATTTGAACTTCCACTCCTTTTCAGGAACAGCACCCTCAATGCTGTGCGTCTACCAATTTCGCCACGACCGCAATTCTACAGTATTTTTATAGAAGATGCAAATATTTTTATTTCTTTGTCTTATTTCTTTCTATAGCTTCTGTGATTAATTCTTGTGCTTTGTTTTTATCATCCCAGCCAATTATTTTAACCCATTTATCCTTTTCTAAAGCTTTGTAGTTTCTAAAGAAATGTTCTATTTTCTCTATAGTAATTTCTTCAAGGTCTTTATATGATTCGATGTTTTTATAAAGAGGGTGTGATTTTTTTGTGGGCACTGCAAGAATTTTTTCATCAAGACCAGATTCGTCTTCCATTAACAACACACCAATCGGTCTTACTGGAATTACGCAGCCTGGTACAAGTGGCATGTCTACAATAACTAGAACGTCAGTAGGGTCGCCATCTTCAGATAATGTATGGGGAATAAAGCCGTAATTACATGGGTAATGCATAGATGTTTGTACAAATCTATCTACAAATAATGCTCCAGAATCTTTGCATATTTCATATTTTACAGGATCTGAGTTTCCTGCTATTTCAATTATTACGTTTACTTCTTTTGGTGCATCTTTTCCGTAAGATATTTTATTTATATCCATGATTTTTCCTTTTTAGTAATTTATGTTTTTATCACTATAATGATTGAAACATTGTTTTGTTTTATTGGTTTATAATCTATAGCTCAAATTAATTTTGAAAGCAAGTAGGATGTCTGTCTTAAAAAATTTATAACTATATCTATAAG
>JAGORE010000027.1 GCA_018062985.1 Rickettsiales bacterium
CTTCTAAACCTTCTAATTTATCAAGAGGTATTTTTTCTGTTACTTTCATATTGTGTAAGATTTGAGGATATAAATCAAAAGGTTTTAAAACTTCACTTGCTTTTTTTCCTGATTTTAATACTAATGCAAGAACTTGTAACGCAGAGGCTAACCCATCTCCAGTTTTTGCAACATCAGAGAAAATAATATGTCCACTTTGTTCACCACCGAAGTTAATACCTTTTTCTTGCATGATTTCAAGAACATGTTTATCACCAACATCTGATCTATATAAAGCTATTTTATCTTTTGCTAAATAATCTTCTAATGCTTTATTTGACATTACAGTTGCAACGCAAGCATTTCCTTGAAGTAATTTTCTTCCGTTTAAATATGTACATAAAGCACCAATTAATTTATCACCATCAACAATTTCACCTTGCTCATCAACAACAACTAATCTATCAGCATCACCATCAAGTGCTAAACCAATATCAGCTCTATATTCTCTTACAAGTTTTGAAACACCCTCTGGATGCATAGCACCACAGTTTTCATTGATATTAAAACCATTTGGCTTATTATTAATTACAATAACATCTGCACCTAATTCTTCTAAAATTGTAGGTCCTACTTTATAAGCTGCACCATTTGCACAATCTAAAACTATTCTTAATCCATGAAGAGAGATATCTTTTGGAAATGAGCTTTTTATTGAAACAATATATCTTCCAATAACATCATCAATTCTTTTTGAAGCTCCAATATCTCTACCTGTTACTTGTTCATTTATCATTGCGTCATTATCATTAAAGATATCTTCAATTGCTTTTTCACAAGTTACACTTAATTTATTTCCATGATTATCAAAAAATTTGATTCCATTATCTTCATATGGGTTGTGTGAAGCTGAAATCATAATTCCTGCATCACATCTCATTGATTCTGTTAAATATGCAATGGCAGGTGTAGGCATTGGACCTATTTGAATTACGTCATAACCAACTGCTGTTAAACCACTTACAAGTGCATTTTCAATCATATAGCCACTTCGTCTTGTATCTTTTCCCACAAGAATTCTCTTAGTTGTTGAATGTTTTCTAAAATAAATACCAGCAGCTTTAGCTAATTTTAATACCGTCATGGCATCTAAAAAATCACCAGCTTTCCCTCTAACTCCATCAGTTCCGAATAGTTTCATTAAATCTTCCTAAAATTAAACTTTGTTTAAGATACTTTAGGTAATATTCTACCCTTAAAAATTTTACAAAGAGGTTAAAAAAATGGCAAATCACAAATCTTCTGAAAAAAGAGCAAGACAGACTGCAGTTAAAACTGAAAGAAATAGATTTTACAAAACTAGAATCAAGAATGTTACAAAAAATGTATTAGCAGCAATCGAATCAGCTGATAAAGAAAAAGCATTAGAAACTATGAAAACTGCAAACAAATATTTACACCATTGTGTATCTAAAGGTGTTCTTAAAAAAGAAACTGCATCAAGAAAAGTTGGTAGATTACAAATCAAAGTTAACGCTATATAATTTGAATATAAATTAAAATATATATATGTTAAAAAACAGATTACTACCATTTATTAATAGACATGAAGAAATCAATAATTTATTGATGGCTCCTGATATTACAAATGATATAAAAAGAATGACTGATCTTTCTAAAGAACAGTCAAACATGCAACCAATTGTTACTAAAGCTAGGGAATATGTTAAATTAATGGATGACATTGATGAAAACAAAATGCTTCTTGATGATCCAGAACTTGGTGATTTAGCAAAAGAAGAACTTAAAGAATTAGAAACGAGAAAACCTATCTTAGAAGATGAAATTAAATTTTTAATGATTCCAAAAGATCCTAATGATGATAAAAATATTTATCTTGAGTTAAGAGCAGGTGCAGGTGGCGATGAAGCTGCTATCTTTGTTGGTGACCTTTTTAGAGGTTATTTAAGATATGCAGAAAACAATAATTGGAAAGTTGAAATCATGAGCTCGAGTGAGAGTGAATCTGGTGGATATAAGGAAGTTGTAATTCTAGTTAAAGGTGACCATGTTTATTCGAAGTTAAAATTCGAAGGTGGTACACATAGAGTTCAAAGAGTTCCTGCAACAGAATCACAAGGTAGAGTTCATACATCAGCAATTACAGTAGCAGTTATGCCTGAAGTTGATGATGTAGAAGTTGAAATTGATCCAAATGATTTAAAAATTGATGTTATGAGAGCCAGTGGTAATGGTGGTCAATCTGTAAATACTACAGATTCAGCCGTTAGAATCACTCATATTCCTTCTGGAATTGTAGTTACCAACCAAGATCAAAAGTCTCAACATAAAAACAAAGATAGAGCTATGAAAGTTTTAAAAGCAAAACTTTGTGATATTGAAACTAAAAAGAAAATGGAATCAGAAGGTGCTACTAGAAAAGAGCAAGTTGGTACTGGTGATAGAAGTGGAAGAATTAGAACATATAATTATCCACAGAACAGAATCAGTGATCATAGAATCACCTTGACTTTATATAGACTTGATTACATCATGAATGATGGTCTATTTGATGAAGTAATTGATCCTCTTATTGCTGATCATCAATCTAGACTTATCGAAGCTAATGGATTATAATCCATTAGTTTTTTTATAATATGATTGAATTAAATACTACTTATATACACTACAAGAATAAAGAATCTTATACTACATTATACTTTTGCAAAATTCAAGAAAATGACATTTGGGTAAACGCTGTTGTTTATAAACCAAATGACTGTGAAGAACTTTTTGTAAGAAGCTATAATGAATTTCAAGAAAAATTCTCTAAAACAAATAAATAACTCCTAAAA
>JAGORE010000008.1 GCA_018062985.1 Rickettsiales bacterium
TTTTGATGTACCATTCTTTATTAGCTTTGTGCTACCGCAACCTTTGCATATATCCATATAACTTCCTCTTTTTCAAGAGATAATATAGAAATACAAACTAATAGCAATCTTTATTTAGCAAACCCATAAAAAAGCCTTAAATTTTCTTGACAGGCATTTGTTTTGCTATTATAACTCGTAAATGGAAAAGGTGATTTCGATTATATGGCCGATAAAAAAGGAAGAGCTGTCAAAGTTCGTGCCTATGGCTTTAATTTTATTTCTTACAATATTTAATTATAATTCTTTAAAAGCAATCAAAGATAGTTTGGTAGTCCCTGCGGTAGGCGCAGAAGCTCTTAATTTTATCAAAGTTTATTTTGTAGTTCCAGGCGCAGTATTATTTGTGCTGCTTTATATGCGTTTAGCAAATAGATTTTTTCTTAGACAGATCTACCTAGGTATAGGTATATTTTATATGATATATTTTTTATTATTTGCTTTTGTTTTGTATCCGTATCAAGATTATATTCATCCAAATCCAGAGGCCGTACATAGGTTGATACACGAAAAATTTCATATTTTTGGGTATGCTGTTGCGTTTGATCATTTTAAGTGGTTTTTTTTACTCTATAATAAATGGCTTTACGTAATATTTTATGTTCTTGCGGAGCTTTGGGGATCCTCAATGACCTTTTTGTTATTCTGGCAGTTTTCTAATCAAATTGTCCCTACAGATCAGTCGAAAAGATTTTATCCAATGTTAAATTTGTTTGGTAGCTCAGGAACGTTTATGGCAGGAATATTAATTCAGTATCTTGTAATAGGACAATTAAATAGAGTTGATGATGGCAAAGCGTTATTTGTAATTCAAAATATGTTGACTGTTTTAACTATTTCCGCATTTTTGATATTAATTGTAGTGCTGTATATTTATCGTAATCTACTCAACAATCAAGATCTAAAAAAGCCAAATGTTCCATTTAAAGATATAAAAAAGAAGTTGCCATTTAAAGAAAGTTTAAGGCTTGTGCTTTCATCAAGATATTTGGGATATATAGTAATCATGGTATTGGCATATGGCATATCAATCAACTTGTTAGAAGGGCCATGGAAAGCAAAGGTGAAAGAGTTGTACCCAACTACTGCGAGCTATGTACAGTTTATGGGGGTAATAAATCAATGGAACGGTGCTTTGGCAATCATTTTTTCATTAATAGGAGTTCTAATACTTAAGAAATATAGCTGGTTTGCAGCTGCAATTGTCACTCCGGTGATGATTTTTGTTACGGGTGTAGCATTTTTTTCTTTTGTTGTATTTGATAATGTGGCTTCGGTTGTTCTTGATAATTTTACTTTAGTTAGCCCTTTGGTTATGGCTGTAGTTCTGGGTGGGATTCAGAATGTTTTAAGCAAATCTTCCAAATATGGTTTATTTGATTCAACCAAGGAAATGACATATATTCCAATAGATGAGGAATTAAAATCGAAAGGTAAGGCTGCTGTGGATGTAATAGGTGCCAGAGCGGCAAAATCCGGTGGTGCTTTTATACAATCTCTTTTATTTATGTTATTTCCGGCGGCAACTTACACTACAATTTCGCCTATTTTAATGGTAATCTTAATAATAATTTGCATTATCTGGATTCTAGATGTAAATTTATTAAATAAAGCATACTTAAAATTTGTAAACAAAAATACTGACTAACATATTCGTTTTCCCCTTCATAGTTTTAATTGATTTTTTTAATGAAAAGATTTGAAAATATAGTTTCGGTGACTTTGAAGTATTTGTGGCCAATAGAGCGTAGTGAGAATAATAGGTTTTTGCCTATGGCATTAATGATGTTGTGTGTTCTTTTTAATTACAATGTACTGCGAGCTTTAAAAGATAGTCTTGTTGTTCCAAGTATTGGTGCTGAGGCATTAAGCTTTGTAAAATTGTACTGTGTTGTTCCTGTTGCGGTCATTGTGATGATTGTTTATGCAAAAATGACTAATACTATGAGACAGCAGACCATATTTTATACAATGGCTACATCATTCTTAGTATTTTTTCTTTTATTTTCTTTTGTGCTGTACCCTTATCAGAACATACTACATCCGGATCCTATGAGAATAAAAGAACTTTCAAGTGAAGTAGTGCGGTTATTTGGTTTTGAGTTGTCTTTGAATCATTTTAAATGGTTCTTGAGTGTCTACTCTAAATGGACATATGTATTATTTTATGTCGTAGCCGAGCTTTGGGGGTCTGTAATGTTATCTTTGTTGTTTTGGCAATTTGCTAACCAAATTACTAGTACAGATCAAGCTAAGAGATTTTATCCTATGTATGGTTTGATAGGTAATATAGGGTTAATTATTGCGGGGTATTTATTAAAAAGTTTTGCAACACTTGATTCTGGTAGTGATGATTCTAGTATTTTAATTTCGTCAACTACTTGGGCTATGGTTTTTGCAATTATTCTCATTATGTTTTTTTATAATCATATGAATGTGAGGGTGTTGCATAGTTCTGAGATCGCAGAAGATAGGTATGTTAAAAGCCATTCTAAAATATCTTTATTAGAAAGCTTTAAGGTTATTTTGTCTTCAAGATACCTAGGTTTTATTGTGATATTATTATTTTCTTATGGTGTCACTATAAATATTATCGAGGGGCCATGGAAAGCAAGGGTTAGGGAGCTATATCCTAGTACAGCAAGTTATGCGCATTTTATGGGGACTTTAACTCAGTCTACCGGGGTTGCATCAATGATTGCAATGATTATAGGTGCAAACGTCTTAAGAAGAGTTAGTTGGTTTTCTGGTGCTATATTAACTCCTTTGGTGCTATTTGTATCTGGAATGGGATTTTTTATTTTTGTTGTCTTTGATGATTATATTTATAGTAGTTTTGGTGAGTTCATTCTTTTGAATCCTTTGGTAATAGCTGTAATGTTTGGAATGATACAGAATGTATTGAGCAAGGCTACAAAATACTCTTTCTTTGATCCAACCAAGGAAATGGCGTATATTCCTATAGATAGAGAGTTAAAAACAAAAGGTAAGGCAGCTGTAGATATAGTTGGTGCACGTCTTGCTAAAGCTATGGGTGCGTTGCTACAATCCTCGCTATTTATAATATTTCCTGCGGCCTCTTATGTCACTATTACTCCCTATCTAATGATAGTGTTTGTGATAGTAGCTTTGATTTGGATTTTTGATGTTAAGATGTTATATCAGGAGTATAAGACGTTTTTAACAGCAAAAAATTCTAATAAATAGATATTATCGAGATAATATCTTAGATATTGTAGTCATTCCTTTCATAAAGGCTGAATACTCTTTTGTTATCTGGTAGTTTTGCCGAATTCTTATTTCAAAATTAGGATTTTGTAGAAATAATGGGCATTTTGAAAAAATGCATACATCTCTTACTATGGTGTATGTATTTTCTTGAATTAAAATATTCGATAGTGTTTTATATAGTTTATTTTGCTTTTCCTCTATTCCGGTATACTGAATAGATATTTTTGTTTTTATATAATATCCGTAGTTTGAGGTTATTTTTTTGTTTCCATATCTCACAGAGTATAAATAAATAAAAAAATTAGCATTGCGGTGCATTTCTTTTGAGATAATAGATTTTTTAAGACATAAATCTAGAGGGGAGAGTGTAAGATCGTTCTCAAATTTATATTGCATTTCTTTGGTTGTTTTTAAATTATGTGGTGTTAGTTTAATGTTTTTCATATTCTCTCCGCTATATAATGCAAAATAGTTAAAATATTAAGAATTATGAAAATATACTATTGTATTTTAGAAGTAAATACTTATTTTAAATTTTCTTAGAATAAAAAAAACAACCTTTAAAGGGTCGTGGTTGTGGTAGATATTTTTAATAGTTGCTTTTTTTTAAGAGTTGTTTTAAGGTAAAAATGCACACTATGTAATCGGACTGTCGCTTGATTTATATAGTCAAGAGGAAAGTCTGGACTCCACAGAACAGCAGTACTGGGTAACGCCCAGCGAAACTTTTGTTTTAGGGAAAGTGCAACAGAAAATAAACTACCTTCGGGTAAAGGTGAAAAGGTGCGGTAAGAGCGCACCGCGCTTTAGGTGACTAAAGTGGCAGTGTAAACCCTACTGGGAGCAAGACCAAGTAAAGATGATATATGTTTGTTCTGACAAGTCATCAGGGTGGGTCGCTAGAGGTTGCTAGTAATAGTAATCGTAGATGAATGACAGTCAGGTTTTTACCTACAGAATCCAGCTTACAGATTACATAGTGCGTTTTAGAAAAAATATGAGGTTTGGATGTCTTCAAAGACGAGTTTAGGTAAAGAATATCAGGGAAATATATTTCAATTTTTTATTTTTCTAATATCTTTGGTGATATATCTATTTTTGTACGATAACTCTCTAGAGCGTTTCTTGCAAGATATCAAATATGTTATTGATTTAAATTTTACTGATCATCACTTTTTAAATTCTATTTTTTGGATTGTTGGATTCTGGGGTATGATAGTTCTTTTAAATTTACAAAATGTCTATCTTAGAAGCATTTTTTGGATTCTGCTTATTTTTTCTTCGATGGTCAATTTTGTATATTTAAAAATTGAAGGTAAAAGCTTTTCGTACTTGGATTCAGGTCATTTTTCAGATGTTATATTAAAATTTTTTGACATAAATACTGCTGCTTTAGTCAAGTTTATTGCAATAAATGCTGTAATGGTTAGTTTAGCTTTTATTCTCAAACCTCTTTCTGTTTCTTTAAATAAAGTAATTGTGTTTATAATCATTATCGTTGTTTTACTTTCTTTTGCTCTATCAAATGGTCAGAGTCTTCAGGGTTTTTATTTAGTGCCAGCAATTTTTTGTTATAAATATTTACTAATTCTTTTTGCGTGGATAAAAACTCTTTTTGTGCGTGCAAAATAAACTAGGCAAGGGGGGCGTTCGCTACGCAAGAGCTAAGCGTTCGAAGATTTAATATTAATGGGAAGCATTCGTTAGCAATGTACATTACCATGTTTGTAACGTTGATAACTATGTCTTGAAATTGTGCAATGATTCCTTTTTCTTTTAGCACCATGTACAATTTATATACTACAACAATTGCTGGAATTGTGATTAAAAAGTAGATGTTTTTGAAGAAACCAAAAACCACAGTAATGTTTGACCATACGCCGCCTTCTGTAAATCTTTGTTTTATGCTTTCAGGAGCATATTGCCAAACTCCTTTAAATAGTCCTTTTGTAAATCCAAGGATTTTTGACAGAAAACCAGCGCCTTGTTGCTCGGGAGAAAGTGGCATTTTCTTGCGTAATTTAATTAATAGTTAATTAAATTATATTTCCGTTATTAAATAACTACAAGCGTAAATCGATATAATAAAAGAAATTAATGCTAATAATAGCAAAATTTGTAAATCTGTTGAGGTGTGGTTTGAGATGTTGGTGGCCTCAAGGTAAAATCCTAATAAAGAAGATAAATACATAAAAAATATTAAAAATAAAGGGAGGGCAATAATCAGACCAAGCCAATGATTTGTACAGCGAACAGTCAGTGCTGAGGTTATAAGTGCTATACTTGATAAAGGAATAGCGTATATCACACAAATTTTGAATATTTGTATTTGTGTATCTAGCAATGTGTTGTTGAGTATAAAGAATATACTCAAGCTTATTGTTGCCGAAATACATATAGTGATATATATAACAAGAAATTTCGCTAAAGATATGGTAATAGACGAGCATCCTGATACCAATATCTGCTCCAAATGAGAGTGCCCATCACTAAATAAGGCGCTGTTTTGAATAATACACGTTATTGTCAATGGCAGAATAATTATGCTTACAGTATTGATGTTATTATTAGTGATATACAATGATAGCATAATTAAGAGAGTGGAAAAAATTAGATTATACACGTACCTTTCATGTAAGAATTTTGTAGATAGATCATTTTTTACTAAAGTTATAAAATATTTCATTTTTATCTAAAATCTTCCATATTAAGATATTGTTCTGACTTTAATAAGTTGAGAGTGTGTGTTGCCATGATTACTACTCCTCCTTCTTTGATTCTGATTTTAATTAAATTTCTTAGAAGCTCTTTGGAGAAGTCGTCTAGATTTGTTTCTGGTTCGTCTAGTAACCATAGATTAGTTCTAAAAAGCAGAAGTTTTGCTAACTCCACTCTGCGTTTTAGTCCCTCTGAGAGTAAAGACACGGTGATATCAGCTATGTCATCTAGCATAAAATATCTCATAGCTGGAAGTAGTAATTCTTTTTCCCCTCGAAGGTCGCACCAAAACTTTAAATTATCTAAGACTGTTAAATTGTGTTGTAAGGCATTTTTGTGTCCTATATAACAAATGTTTTGTCTAAAAAGTAGCAAGTCTTCTAGTATATTAATCTTATTCCAAAAGATTTCTCCTGTATCGGTTTTTATTAATCCAAGTATTGTTCTGAGTAATGAGGTTTTGCCGCTACCGTTTTTGCCTTTGATTGCCAAAAAACTTCCTGGTAATAGAGAAAAGCTTATATTAGTAAATATATTACTAACGTTGTTTGAGAGTGATAAATTTTGGCAAGTAAGCATAAAGTATTTAATGACAAATAGGTTTAAAACAGAGATATTATATACGATAAAGTATCTTAATAAAAAGAGTTATGTCAGTCAAAGAAATATCTAAATCAAGCCTTAATATTAATCAAGTATCTTATAAGTTTTATGATCTAAAGAAAGCAGCAAAGTTTTTTGATATCAATTTATCTAAGATGCCTAATACTATCAAGATGTTGTTTGAGAATCTTATTAGATATCAAGATGGCATTGCAGTGACAGAAAATGATATTAAAGAAATTGCTCATTGGGATAAAACAAAAACTTCAGATCATGAAATATCATTCAGGCCAGCTAGGGTTCTGATGCAAGATTTTACAGGTGTTCCTGCTGTAGTAGATTTGGCTGTGATGCGAGATGCGATAGTCAAAGTTGGTGGTGATGTATCCAAAATTAATCCGTTGTCTAGGGTAGATCTTGTCATAGACCACTCTGTACAAGTTGGTAGTTATGGTCATAAAGATTCTTTTTTTAAAAATGTTCATGCCGAGTTTCAAGACAATCAAGAAAGGTATGAATTTCTGAAATGGGGTCAAGAAGCATTTGATAATTTTAGTGTTGTTCCTCCAGGCACGGGGATTTGTCATCAAGTTAATCTTGAGTATCTAGCAAAAATTGTATGGTCATCTGATGATAACGGTGTACCAGTTCTTTATCCTGATACTTTGGTTGGAACAGATAGCCATACAACAATGGTTAATGGATTATCAGTTTTAGGATGGGGTGTAGGTGGTATTGAGGCAGAAGCTGCTATGCTTGGCCAACCTATATCCATGTTAATTCCTGAAGTCATCGGGGTAAAATTACATGGCTCCCTCAAAGAAGGTGTGACTGCTACAGACCTTGTTTTAACAATTACAGAGATGCTTAGAAAAAAAGGGGTGGTAGGAAAATTTGTAGAATTCTTTGGTGAAGGATTGAGATGTTTATCTTTAGAAAGTAGAGCAACAATTGCAAATATGGCTCCAGAATATGGGGCTACTTGTGGTTTTTTCCCTATCGACCAAGAGACAGTAAACTATATGACTCTTACAGGACGTGACCAAAGTTTAATAGATATGGTGCAAATATATTCTAAAGAGCAGGGTTTGTGGTATGACTATTCTGAAGCTATAGAGTTTACGGATGTTGTATCTTTGGATCTTAGTTTGATAGAACCTTGCATTTCTGGTCCTAGAAGACCTCAGGATGTTATCAAGTTAAGAGATGTAAAGGCGAATCTTAAAAAACAACTTGGTGATAAATATGACGATAGTGCAAGAAAAGATAGTGATTTACAAAATGGTGATATAGCTATTGCAGCAATCACTAGTTGTACAAATACCTCTAACCCTGATGTGATGGTGGCTGCTGGCTTAGTAGCAAAGAAAGCATATGAGATGGGGTTGTTAGTAAAGCCTTGGGTTAAAACTTCTCTAGCGCCAGGTTCTAAAGTTGTATCTGATTATTTAGAAAAGACAGATTTGCAGCAATATTTAGATAAACAAGGTTTTAATTTAGTGGGATATGGTTGTACAACCTGTATAGGGAATTCTGGTTCATTAAATAACGAAATTGCTGTTCAGATAGAACAAAAATCAATGACTGTTGCTGCGGTATTGTCGGGTAATAGGAATTTTGAAGGTAGAATAAATCCTTTGGTCAAATTTAGTTATCTTGCTTCGCCGCCTCTTGTAATAATATATGCTATTGCTGGAACTATAAATATCGATTTATATAATGAACCTTTGGGTATAGATAAAAATGGCAATAAAGTTTTTATGAAAGATTTGTGGCCAAGTAATGCTGAAATAAAAAAGTACGTATCCCAATATATTACACCCGAAATGTTTAGGAGTAAATATCACGATCTATTTGAGGGTGAGAAGATGTGGCAAGATATATCTGTAACCAAAGGTCAAACTTATTCTTGGAATAACAAGAGTACGTATATCAAAAAACCACCATATTTTGATGCTTTTGATATTAAGTCCGGGAAAATAAAAGATATACACTCTGCTTCTTTGTTAGCATTATTTGGGGATAGTATAACCACAGATCACATATCTCCTGCTGGAAATATTTCTCCCAATACTCCCGCTGGTCAATATTTATTAAAAAACGGAGTGACAAAAGAGAATTTTAATTCTTATGGTGCTCGGCGTGGTAATCATGAGGTAATGATTAGGGGGACGTTTGCAAATGTTAGAATCAGAAATGAACTTTTACCTGAGACTGAAGGGGGAGTTACAAAGCACTATCCCTCTGATGAGAAAATGTCTATTTATGATGCGTCTGTTAGGTATGCTTACAATAAAGTGCCTTTAATTGTAATTGCTGGTAAAGAGTATGGAACTGGCTCTTCTAGAGATTGGGCTGCTAAAGGCACTAGATTATTAGGGGTTGAGGTTGTGATTGCGGAGAGCTTTGAAAGAATACATCGTTCTAATCTTATAGGGATGGGAGTGATTCCTTTGGTATTTAAAGATGGTATGACACGAAAAGATCTTGATTTAGTCGGAGATGAAAAATTTGACTTGATCGGAATAGATGGTCTATCTCCGAATAAAGATATTGTTCTCAGAATACATAAACAAAACTCAAATAAAACAAGTTCTGTTGTTTTGGAAGCGAATGTGTTTACAGAGAATGAAGTGGCTTATATTCAAAACGGTGGAATTCTACCTTATGTATTGCGGCAGATGTTATAATGGAAACAACAGCAATTGTTTGGTTAAGGCGTGATTTAAGAATTACTGATCATTTCGCTTTTTATAAAGCACAGGAAGTTGGAGCTAAAATTCTACCTGTATTTGTGTTTGACTCAGAGATTCTTAATAATTTTCAGAACAAAGAAGATAAGCGCATCAGTTTTATTTATGATCGCTTAGTGTTCCTTAATAAGCAGCTTCAAAAGTATAAAGTAGAAATAAAAGTATTTTATGGTAGCGCCGTTGAGGTTTTGGAGTCTTTAATTTTATCTTTAAGTCCAACATATCTTATAGCTGGTGAAGGTTATGAGTCATATGATCTAAAACGTGATCAGAAAATAAAAACAATTTGTGCTGATAAAGGCGTTATAAGCTTTTTTAAAAATGATCACCTGATATATCCTCCTAATGCTATAAAAAAAGATGATGGTGACCCGTTCAAAGTTTTTACTCCGTATTCAAGGAAATTATATAAGAAGTTAGTTTCTGATATTGTGCCTAATTACCAAGTAGAAGTTTTGGAGCAATGGAATGTTTCTTTATCAGAGTCATTAAAATCTCAACTCTTGGATTTAAACATCTACCAAAATTCTTTTAATCAAATTGGTTATCAAAAAGTTGCATATGATCCGTGGAGATGTGATTTTCAGACTCAAGATATGTCGAGTTTTTTATTAAAAATAGGTCAATACAAAGAAAATAGAGATTTTTTATATGTAGATGGGACTAGTAAATTTTCTCCTTATTTAAGATTTGGTTTTATTTCTATACGCGATTGTTTAAGATTGGCCTTAAGTTCTCAACACTCTTTTTCATGGATTAATGAATTAATGTGGAGAGACTTCTACGCTATGGCTTTGTATTTCTACCCAAATATTGGTAACGAAGAAATGATTGCAAAATATCGTGGTCTTAAATGGAATCGTAACCAAGAATTATTTGAAAAATTTGCTGAAGGTATGACTGGTTTTCCTATAGTAGATGCTGCTATGAGACAGTTAAATAAAATAGGTTGGGTTCACAATAGAGCTCGCATGATTGTTGCAAGTTTTTTAACGAAATATATGTTGATGGATTGGCGATTGGGTGAAAAGTTATATGCACAAAAATTAATGGATTACGAGATGTCATCAAATGTTGGTGGGTGGCAATGGGCCGCATCAACAGGCTTTGATTCGCAGCCGTATTTCAGGATATTTAATCTAGAGCTACAAAGTAAAAAATTTGACCAGTATGGAGAGTATATCAAAGAATATATAGCGGAGATATCACACGTTCCTGGAAAGAGTATAGTTAATCCTTTGCAATATGATAGCTCTCTCAATTATCCCCAACCTATTGTAGGTTATCAGGGCGTTAGAAATCGTGCGATTGCTTTTTTTAAAAATGCTACAATATAGTTATTTTTTAGGTCTTGATAATTTAGTAATGTGAGGTTTTTCTGGTCTCATTTTTTGTGTTAGCCTTTATTATTTGTCAGAATATTTGAAAAATCTTATTGATAATGTTAATATTTTGTTCTATACCTTAAGATAAGCACAAATAGTTAATTCTGCGAAAGATTTTAGTTATTTTTATAAACTTATTGTTAGGTAAATAAATGAGTAAAGAAACGGCGTCAAATAATAAAGAAATTTTCCCTATTAGAAAGGGTGAGCTTATGTTATTTTTTACAGTCAGTATTATGATGATATTGACTTTGTATGTATATAGCGTTCTAAGAAATACAAAAGACGTTTTAATTCTATCAAATATAGGCGCGGAGCTTCTTAGTACAGTTAAGTTGTATGGTGTCTTGCCTAGTGCTATCATTTTTATGATTGTCTATACAAAGCTTGCTAATACCACTACAAGATTAAATATTTATTATATTCTTATAGCATTTTTTGCTGTGTTTTTTGCTGGCTTTGCTTTGTTTATGTATCCTAATATAGATTCTTTAAAGATAGATGTGTCGTCGGCTATAGAGTCTACGCCATATTTAAAATATATTTTATTAATGATTTCATACTGGCCATATGCGTTGTTTTATATTATGTCAGAGTTATGGGGTAGTGTTATGGTGTCTTTAATGTTTTGGCAACTAGTTAACCAAATTGTAAGCATTGAACAAGCAAAAAGATTCTATCCGTTATTCGGTTTCTTAGGTCAAATAGGATTGTTGAGCTCTGGCTTAGTTATGAAAGCATTTGGTGTTATGGAGATATCTTGGGGAGATGCTTTAAATTACGTCATTATATCTGTTATTGTTTCTGCGGTAATAATGGTAATAGCATTGTATTTCTTAAGTAACAATGTAGTTAATAAAGAAGTTATTAACGGAGTCTCTAAGAAAAAAAGCAAATCAAAAGCTGGTGTTGTTGAAAGTTTAAAATATGTTCTTTCATCAAGATATATTGGCCTGATTACAATGTTGGTTGTATGTTATGGTATTTCAATAAACCTTGTAGAAGGTGTTTGGAAGAAAAAAATAGAATTGTATTTTGCGATGCCAACAAAAATAGGGGTGTTTATGGCAGACGTACAGATATATACAGCAATTATGACGTTTGTGATGATGTTAGTTGCGTCATATGTGCTGCGTAGATATTCCTGGAAAGTGTGTGCTATGATTACACCGATAATGTTAGGTATTACAGGTGTGTTGTTTTTCATCTTTGTCAGCAGTGATAAGCAAATAGAAGCTCATTTTGCAATGATGACAGGCTTGGCTGCATTACTTGCGGTACTATGTGGTGCTGCACAGAATGTCTTGAGTAAATCAACAAAGTATTCGTTGTTTGATTCAACAAAAGAAATGACTTATATTCCATTAGATGAAGATCTTAAAGCTAAAGGTAAGGCTGCCGCAGATGTAATTGGTGGTAGATTAGGTAAGTCTGGTGGTGCAGTTGTACAATGGTCTCTACTAACAATATTCCCAAGTATGACTTTGATAGATTTAGCACCATCTCTATTTGGGGTGTTTGTTGTAATAATTGTGATGTGGGGATTCTCAGTTAATACTCTATCAGGTGATTTTAAACAAGCATTGAAAACAAAAGAAGAGGCGGCATAGAATTTAGTTTCTATGCTCTTTTTTCCTAAAAAAACTTGACAAAAGACTGCTAATCTTTATTTTATTCATTATTTTTATATTATATTTATAACCAAAGGACATTCATATGGAATATACTTTATCTATTATTAAGCCAGATGCTATGGAGCGTAGCCTTGCTAAAGAAATTAATGCTATTTTTACACAACAAGGTTTAAAGGTTGTTGCTCAAAAAGAAATGCACTGGACTAAAGAAGATGCTGGTCAGTTTTATGCTGAGCACGAAGCTCGTCCTTTTTATAAAGACTTAGTAAATTATATGTCATCTGGACCTGTGTTAGTCCAAGTTCTTGCAGGCAATGATGCAATCAAGAAAAATCGTGATATTATGGGAGCAACTAACCCTAAAGATGCTGCTCCAGGCACTATCAGGGCATTATATGCAGAGTCTATTGATAGGAATTCAGTACATGGTTCCGATAGTCCACAATCTGCTAAAAGAGAAATTAGTTTTTTCTTTAATTATGATGAAATTACTGACTCTAACTTATAATTTTGTATAATAGGGTTATGCCGGATTAGCTCAGCGGTAGAGCAACCGCCTTGTAAGCGGTAGGTCGTCTGTTCAAATCAGACATCCGGCACCACATATCTGTTGAGCATTATTTAATGCTATCTCTTATCCAGTTACTAAAATCATTATTCAAAATTTCTACGTCTAGTAAAGCAATGCAAGGACAGCTGTATTCATGATTTTTTTTGATAAAGTCAGTGGCGATATTTTTCTTTTCTTTTACAGTTTTAAAAATTGCTATAGTTTCTCTATTTTGTTGTATAATGTTTTGCCAATCATAAATGGCAATAGTATTTGGAATAATATTTGCACAGGCTATTATTTTTTCTTCTAGACATTTTTTTGCTAACGATATTGCTGTTTGTTCTGAAGAAAATGTGATGTAAAGAAATATAAAATTATTGCTCATATTGGAAAATATATTATAAATTGTAGTCTAATGCAGCTTAGCATTATTTGTTTAGCAAGGACATCGTATTTTTTTTGCAAAAAAATAAACTTCTTAACCTTTAATTAATGTGTTTGTATAATAATCTTCTAGGAAAAAATAGAGGGTAAGTATGAAAGCAAATATATCTTCGCAAGGTAAGGATAAAAAGCTTCCTCAAGCTAGTAAAAGCTCTTTGCATGATCTTATTTATAGTAGCGATGCTAAGCGTATAGGAGAATTTTGTCAAAAACTTAAGACAAGAGATATTGATGTTATCAATTCATATGATGCCGAAGGATTAACGCCGCTGCATATCGCAGTAAATAATCAAGATACAGAGTTGGTAGAGTTGTTATTAGAATATGGTGCTGATCCCAATAAAAGAGACAGTAGTGGAAATACTGCAATTATTGGTGCTGTAGAGAAAAATAATCCTAAAATTAGTTTGCTTCTTCTTGAAGAAGGTGCGGATTTAAAAAAAACTGATGCAAATAATCAGGCAATACTAAAAATTGCTAACGATAAAAAAGCAGATAAATGTGTGGAGATATTGCGTGATTATGGTGCTTTTTTTGTTGTGTCTAAGAAGCATCTGTCAGAAGAAACTTTATATTCTGGTGTTGGTGGTTTTATCAAAGAAGTAGAGGTGTTGATAATGGATATAGCCGATGAATCAACAGCTACAGTAAGTTTTGATTCTTTTTGTAATGCAATTCAAGAACAAGTGGTCTGTTTATTTGGAAGTGATCAAATAAGTATTGTTAGTATAAAAGATAAACTAAATAAAATCTTTGATCAGGTTCTGTTGGTATCAATTAATAAAAGTTTTAATAAAATTGATGCGCTAAAGGCAATTAGACATATTAGCACTGGTTTATCCAAGATTAATAATTTAAAAAAGTATTGTGATAGCGCGATGTTAATACTTAGTAAGCTTGAGAATATTGTTGAAGATGAGATAGTCCATTGTAGGGCTTTGCAATTAACAACAAATAATAAGCAGCATGTTGTTACAGATAGAAAGGTTGTGATTACAGAACAGAAATTTACAAAGACAGCAAGTGTTCAATCTAAAAATTCTGAATTAGTTAATAAAGAAACTACAAAAATTATTAGTAAGAATCTGGGACATGATGTTGATTTAATAAATTTTACAAAAATAACACCTCATCATTTGCAGAACAAATCAGAAATACAAAATTTAATTGCGGCATCTGAGTATCGAATGAAATTACAGTGTGGTATTTTAGGGTATGATAGCAAGCATTTTAAAGATTCCCAGGAGTCTGTTACAAAGATTATAAAAAATGCAACGAAAGAAGTGTCAATGAATGATGCTATTATAATTGATAAAATATTGCGTGTAGGTAAAGAAGAGCATATACATGTTCTTTCTTTATCTCTTAATCACAGTGAGTTAGATTTGCACAATGAAGCAGTGGAGCTTGGTGCTAATATTTATGCTATAGAGTATCCAAAAAATCCAAAACATGCTTTTGATATGATTTATGCTGGGATTGCAGCTGTAAACAAATTGCTTGATGATAACATTCATCCTGATAAGATTTTTATACAATCTGATGGTGCAAGTTATCATATAGTAAAGTTTGTGATTTCCCAATTTGCTAAGCGTGGTATTGTTCTGTCTGAGATTATAATTGCTAATTCAGATTTTGATATTTCAATGTTAGAAAATAACCATAGATGTTTGTTAATCCATCCTGGTACTCATAAGGCAAAAGCATCTAGAAAATACGATGGTACTTTAAAGGAATTTTTTAAACATCTGAATAAGGTTTTTAAAACTGATATGATGTCTAGATTGCAATTTAATAGCGAAATATCTCAAAACTATACTGTGATGCAACTAATTGCTTTATTTATAAAATGTAATCAGGTATTCCTAAAAGAAAATATAAAGTCACGGAACCCGAATTTACCGAATGATAAGGTTGATAATATAATCGGTGTATTACCAGACGAGGTTTAAACATATGTCCGAGAAAGATTTTGCTTTGCTTAGGTATTGTGGTAATGATTATAAATTACCAGTGCTTAAAGCATCAATTGGGCCAGAAGTGATAGATGTAACCAAACTTTATCAAGATGCAGGAATTTTTACATACGATCCTGGATTTATGTCTACCGCTTCATGTCACTCAGCAATTACTTTTATTGATGGTCTAAAAGGTATCTTGAGATATAGGGGTTATGATATCAAAGATCTAGCGTTAAAAAAAGATTTTATGGATGTTACGTATTTGCTACTTAACGGTGATTTGCCAAGTTCTAAGCAAAAAAATGATCTAATAAAGCAGATAACATATCACTCAATGATACATGAGCAACTACATTTTTTGTTCAGAGGCTTTACTCATAACGCACACCCAATGGCTATTATGGTTGGCGCTGTAGGTACTTTGTCATCTTTTTATCATGATTGTTTAGATATTCGTAATCCAGAGCATAGAAGTTTGGCTGCATATAGGATTATAGCAAAAATTCCTACACTTGCTGCAATGACATATCGTTATATACAGGGCCTGCCTTTTATGTATCCAAATAATAAATTGAGTTATACAGAAAATTTCTTGTATATGATGTTTGCTAATCCTTGTGAAGAGTATAAGGTGGATAAGGTGATAGCTAAGGCATTAGATAAGATTTTTATACTACATGCTGATCATGAGCAAAATGCTTCGACGTCAACAGTAAGATTGGCTAGTTCTTCTGGTGCCAATCCTTTTGCATGTATTGCTTCTGGAATTGCTTGCCTTTGGGGACCTGCACATGGTGGTGCTAATGAAGCTGTTATAAAAATGTTAGAAGAAATCGGCAGTGTTGATAACATTCCAGAATATGTTGCAAAGGCAAAAGATCCAGAGAATGCATATAGGCTTATGGGTTTTGGTCATAGAGTATATAAAAATTATGACCCAAGAGCAGTGGTTCTTAAGGATACTTGTTATAGTTTATTAAAGCATTTGGGAAAATCAGATGATCCTTTACTGAAGATAGCTACGAAGTTAGAAGAAATAGCGCTGCAAGATAAGTATTTTGTTGAGCGGAAATTATATCCTAATGTAGATTTTTATTCTGGTATTATTTATAGAGCTATAGGTATGCCTACATCTATGTATACTGTACTTTTTGCAATTGCTCGTACAGTTGGATGGATATCTCAATGGGAAGAAATGATGAATGATCCGGAAAACAAAATTGGACGTCCTAGACAATTATATACAGGGCATACTTATAGAAAGTTGTAGTTTAAAGTTCATGCTCTGGTGTATCGCCGCTTATTTGCTTAAACCATTCGGTATTCTGAAATTCGCTTTGTTTGTGGCACCAGTCGACTTCTTCTTTTTTTCCACCATCATACGGCACAGCTAAATGATTCTTAATTAATGTACGAGAAAGATCGTTGCCATCAAATGATACGTTTGATAGTATTCTAAAATATTTGTCTCTGCTTGTGTCTATTAGATCTATTTGTGCTGTGCTTAACAAGTGAGTAACTAACAGTTTTGCCGATTTTGCTAAAGTTTTTTCACAATGTGTTTTTCCTTTGATTTCTGGAGTATCTAAACCTCTTACTCTTATGCTTACTGCTTCTCCTATTAGTCTGGGAACGTTTGGTATGTTGACTGTAATTGTATCTCCATCGTAGTTTCTTAGATACACGATGTTTTTAAAGTTGCCATAAATCTTATTAGTCATTCTTTTTTCTAGGAATTGAGTTTGTCTCGTTTGGCAATAATGTTTAGAGTGTTTAAGAGTGTATCGATGTTTTTATTAATAGCACTCGATATCGCCAACACTTTTTTTCCAGTATATTTTTCTAATTTTTTGATCTGCGTTGTAATTTCTTTTTCTGATAATGTGTCTATTTTTGTAATAGCTATAATTTCTTCTTTTTCTGATAGTGTGTTGCTATAATTTCCTAGTTCATCGCGAATGATTTGATAAGATTCAATAATATCAGTATTGGCATCTATTAGATGCAGTAATGCCTTGCATCGTTCTACGTGTTTTAAGAACCTGTCTCCTAACCCCACACCTTCACTTGCACCCTTGATTAATCCAGGAATGTCTGCTACTACAAACTCGTCATATCCAATATTAACAACCCCTAAATTTGGTACCAAAGTTGTAAAAGGATAGTCTGCTATTTTTGGTTTGGCTGCTGTTACTTTAGCTAAAAAAGTTGACTTTCCAGCATTCGGCATGCCTATAACACCAATATCTGAAATGAGTTTTAATTGTAACCACGCCCATAATTCTTCACCTTGTTCTCCGTCTTGTGCAAATCTAGGGGTTTTGTTGGTTGAGGTGGCAAATCTTGCATTGCCTCTTCCGCCATTTCCACCTTTTGCTAAGAGTACAGTGTCGTTCTCATTATCTAAGTCTGCAATAAGAGTTTGTTTGTCTTCTGCAAGAATTTGTGTACCTATTGGAACATCGAGAATAATATCTTTTGAAGCGGAGCCATGCATATTACTGCTTTTGCCGTTTTCGCCTTTGTTAATTTTAAAGTGCTGTCTGTAACGATAATCTATTAATGTATTTAAGGATCTAGTTGCTCTAATAATGATTGAGCCTCCTTTTCCGCCATCGCCACCGTTCGGGCCGCCAAATTGAATGTATTTTTCTCTTCTGAAGCTAACACAACCGTTGCCACCATCGCCTGCTTTAACAAATATTTTTGCTTCATCAAGGAAGCGCATCTGGAAACTCGGTAATTAAATTAGAACTATTGTATATTTGATATATTGACTAGTACCTTGTCTGCTCTTTTTGAGAAAGTTACTTGTCCATCTATTAGTGCAAAGATTGTATGGTCTTTTCCTATTCCAACATTTTTTCCTGGATAAAATTGTGTTCCTCTTTGACGAACGATAATACTACCAGCTTTAACGACCTGACCGCCAAATCTTTTTACGCCTAATCTTTTACCTGCTGAATCTCTACCGTTTCTGGAACTACCGCCAGCTTTCTTTGTTGCCATCTTATAAACCTATGCTTTAATAGAAATTACTTTTAAACTTGTTAAATGTTGTCTATGACCACGTTTTCTTCTGTAATTATGTCTGCGTTTTTTCTTAAACACAATTATTTTTTCATTTTTGAATTGTTCAATGATTTCTGCTTGTACTACAGCATCTTTGACTATAGGTGCGCCTACTACAATTTCTTTGCCATTGTTTATAAACAAAATATCTTTAAAAGATATTTTATCCCCTGGGTTACCTTCAATTTTTTCTATTTTAAGAATAGAGCCTGTGGAAACTTTGTATTGTTTGTTCCCTGATCTTAATACTGCGTACATAAAGCTTTTAACAAATTCGGTTTTTAAAGTATCCATATAGTATAAGTAAAACTGAAAATGTCAAGTGCGAAAACATGTTTTATTATATACTTAGGTAAACAACATCTCAAAAAATGTGGAGTTCCTAATCATTTTATAGAATCACTTCTATAGGCGTTCCTCTACCAGAGACTTGAGTGCTCACAAAGAGCTCAACTTCATCAGGGGTTATGATGTCGTGTGTCGCAGTAGTAGCAACAATTTGTAATAACGGCATGTCAAAGTCTTGTAGAGGTACTCCGTGGTCTAGTAACTGGCTGTTAGCATGAGTTGTTGTGGGGACAGTGATTTTATAACAAAATGATACTATATCAATTACGCTAATAATAGCTAAGCTCACTTGTATAACAGTTGGAGTGACTTCAATAAAGGTCTGTACAGCGTTATTATCTTTTAGAGAAGGAATGTAATGTTGAGCAAGGGATGCAGCGAGATATGATAATTGTAAAGTTGATACGCTTACAAGCAATACATTGGCACCGACTGTAGCGGCTGGAAGTGTAAAAATCACCATTGTTGTATATGCAGCTTGTATTGTAGTCATAGCTATGAGTGTTTCAGAACAATAATTTGTTGTGCCTTTAGAAGCAAAACCGGTTGTAACACCTTGAGCTAATGATGTAAACATCTCCAAAGCTACGAACCACTGATACCCTTTTTTATAACCTTCAAAAAGATCGCCTAAACGTTTTATGTAACCTATAGGTTTAGAGCTCCATTGTGTGAGGAAGTAATGTTCTGGCAAAAAAACAAAAAGAGAGCGTATCTTGTCATAAAGCCAAGGGTTATCTGGTGCTGGCGTTGCAAATGCTTTGAACTGAGATGGATTAAGCAATTTATATCCAGCGACTATAGGTAATGATAATTGTGATAACAATGAAAATGTAGCGCTAACTTTTTCTCCTGGTGTCCCAAAGCGGAACATAGTTGTTTCTAGCAATGCGGTGCTGGAATAGAAAAACATGGTAACCAAGATTTGTCCGCCAGGAAAGTGAACTTTTTCTGGGCTAAATTTTTTAGAGGCACCTAAATGTAGTATGAATGCCCCAATCCTTAATAACCAAGTTCCAGCTAAGGCGCCATCTATATACTTTAAAGATGTATCTCCAATAGTGAATTGTAGTGGACTATCTGGCCAATCTAAAGGTTGGCTTACGAAATCTTCGTTTGAACTTTTACAAGCTGCTACGTTATAAGACATTGATACTCTTTGGCTGAGTATAGCGTTCGGTAAGGAGAATGAGACAACACTTGTCACTTGTGATATTGTGTCTATAGATTTGACGACCGATTTTGGAATGACAGGATCTTGTTGTGTATGATTTTGTACTAATATCACATGAGTATCTGCACCTTTAGTGGTAGAAGCGGTGGGTGATGTTTCGATGTTTGTTAAGCTTGTTTTGGTACTAGAGGCGGTAGGTGATGTTTCAATATTTGTTAAAGAGTAATCTTTTGTTTTTGTATTAGATATTGATTCTTGAGGAGAATCCTGTTTGGGGTTTTGGATAATAGATGCAGTTGTAAAGGTTCTGGAGAATGTATCAGTAGGTGTTGAAGTATTCGAATATTCTGATGTTAAAGTGTCAGAAGACTCTTGAGTACATGAGGTTGATACTGTTCTACTAGTACTAGTTGTTGGTGTAAATGTTGCGGTTGTAGATTGAGTAGCGCTGGTTGTTGGTGTTAATGTTAGTGTTGCAGAGTGAGTTAGTATGGCAGTGGGTTTAGTTTCCGAAATAGATTCTGTTAGTGTTTGTGAGGGTGTATGTGTACCTGATACAGACCATGTTTGGATTTGAGAATTGGTAAGTGTGGTATTTAAAAATTGTCTTGTGTCAATTCTTGCTCCATATAACACATCTCTGCCTAAATAAGGGCTTAACCAGCCAAAAGCTAGATTGTCATCTTCAACCCATACTTGTGGCAATCTTTGGCTTCCTACAGTTTCTGAGTTTAGACGCAGCTCATTTCCTATTTTGGTGCCGTTGCTATATAAGAGTTGTGTGTAAATACCTCCTTGGTCACCATCTTGGCCGTTACTTGTCCAAACAATGCCGTAAATACCATTAACCCCTGCTACTTGCGGAATGTTTTGAGAGCCAAGAGTGTAAGTGTTAGCTAGGGTTTCTGGTAAGATAATATTACCATTGTTATCTAATATTTTAAAAAATATATCAGCATTGTCTATTTGCCCTCCGCTATTCCAAGAGATTAAAAACGTGTTGTTAGTTGAGGCAACAGCTGGTCTTCCTTGAATGTCATTAGTATAATCGTTAATACGTGTTGGTTGAGATAAATTAGCCAAGTTAAAATCATAAAATTGTGCATATACATCCCAGTCATTGTTTGTGGAATTTATCTGTTTTTGCCAGGCTATTAGTATGTTATTTGTTGACGCTGATAGAGTAGAAAAGAGTATTGATCCAGCTGTATTATTTGAAATTAGAATATTTTGGCTAGAATTAAAAGTAGTCTGTCTTGCATTATTTGCTTTAATAAGGCTACTACTAGCGGATTGTTCTATCCATAATGTTGCAAGGTGGTTTTCTGATAATTGCACAGAAGATGGTACTGCAAAGTTTGCATCTTGATCGCTTAGTTGAAATGGTGATGATATTGCATTGCCAACGAGATCTAAGTATACTCCGTGTCCTATAGCGTTATCAATAGATCTTTCGCGTTCTATCCACGTTGCTAATAGGCTATTAGAAGTTACAAAGGTTATTTGAGGAAAAAGTATAGTGTTTTTATTTCTTAGTTGCTTTGTTGTGCTGCAATCTTCTGAAAGTAGTTGGTATGATAATGTTATGTTACCAGATGCGCTTAAAGAATAAATCAATGCTCTTTGGTTGTTAACGAAAGAAATTTTCCAATTCTGAATTGAAGAGGATGAGCAGTTGAATAACAAATAATTTGTAATATTCATATTATAAAAAGTTTTGTATAATTTGATGTGCTTTAAGGTGGTGATTTAAGTATCTAGATGTGATGTTCTTTGTATACATTATCTCATACTGATATTTTTTAGTACTATATCAGCAAAGTGTTTTTTTGTCAATAATTAATTAACAAAAACGTTACATTTGATTAAAGAATAAGATTTTTTTCTTTAGATTGAGCAAAAGAAATTTATGCTTATAAGTCGTCACAAACTATGGTTGAGAAGGTGTGGGTTAAAGAAAAAGTGATGCTTGTAGCTGCTTCAGTGTTTGCTTTTAAAGAATCTATATTTTCTATAATATATTTTCTAGCGCAACACATTTCGCGGGCAGCACTTACTGGAGCAGTACCAACACATGTAGAGGTGCCGAATTTTGTCACTAAGGTATCAATGTCTGTTTGAGGCAAAGAAGAGTCGCCGGAAGCAGAAGAGCCCACAGGCATTATATTTCTTATTGCTGTTAGTAAATCAGTCGATGCTAGCGATGTTGTAGTAGAGGTAAATAAGTATGATTCTGTTTTTAAGCAATTTACGGCTGACTCTAATTCTGATTGCCCATTGATACAATTTTTTCTATCTTGTTTTAAAAAATCATTATTTTGAATTCCTTCGGTTATAAAAAGTAATATCGATCTATCTATGTCGTTTATTGCCATAATTGTCTCTTAAAAGTTATATCTGATTGCTATTGAAAATAAAATATCTTTTATATCGGCTTTTACAACGGTTCCACCAGAGTTTGTTTTTGTTTTTGCTGTGCCTTTATCTGCGTATTTTAACTCACTGTCAAATGACAGCATTTTATAATTTGTAGTAAAACCTAACCCTACTTGATAAGCAAAGTTTGTAGTATTTTTTCCTTGGTTAAGTATGCCGTTGTTATTTTTAAAATTTCCAAACTTATTATAAGATTGTCCTATCCCTAGTATTAGATATGGACAGCTATCAGGTATTTTTATATATCCATTCAAAAAAGCTGATGTGCTGCTTAAAGTTATTGAGGGATCTTGAATGTTTGGAATGGTGCTAGAAATTTTTGCTTTATTACGATGTGTTATTTCTACACCCGTACGAAACCAATCATTTAAAGTGGTGCCGGCTAGAATCCCATAAGTTATTGTGCCATGTTCATCTTTTAGTTGGGTGTTGTTTTTGAAAGATGTTGGCTCAGCGTAACCAATTGTTGTGCCGATATAAAAATTCTTCTTTTGAGGGCTTTTTGTTTCTTGGCTGCTTTCAGCATAACAAAAACTGGCAGAAAAAGTTGTGATAATCGTTAATAATAAGGTCTTGTAAATCATAGCGTTACTCATGGTTAATATCTAGATTCTTTCATAGAATTTGAGTTTGGTGATTTTTTTATTTGTTTAGTGTTGAATTTTACGAGTTTTTTGATGAGTTGTTGAAGTGATGCCATGGTTTTGAAGATATTCTCCTTCGAGCTTGGATAAAAGAGCGTAGTTACTCAACTTTTAGTTGAAAAATATCTCTAAGTAGCTTATATAGTTGTGTAGTTGTGGTATCAATTTTGATATTTTCAATTTTAATTTAAGGGGTTTAAGATGAGAAAACACTATATACAACAAAAAGATAATCACTCTGTTGCTGCTTTTGTAGCATTTTTAATATATGTATTTCCAGGTGTTTATTTATTTGCTATAGCTTTAATCGTATTAGCCGTTAAGTTTTCTTGGTTTTAACTTTGTTTAGCGGTAATAAAATATAAATATTTTGTTATTTACCCAGTAAGTTTTTGATAAATAACATGTCATGCCATGCTAATTTCTTTTGTGATGGTTGTCTAAGTAGGTATGATGGATGAAATATTACAACTGTATCGATGTTGTTTTTTAGATATTGGTTGTGATAAGAAAATATTCTTCCTCTTTGCTTTGATATGGGCTCGGTATTTGTAAGTAGAGCTGTGCATGCCGTGCTTCCGGCAAGAATCAGAAGCTTGGGATTGATTAGGGAGATATGCTTTTCGACAAATGGTAGGCAGCAGTCTAATTCTTGGTCAGTGGGTTTTCTGTTGCCTGGTGGGCGCCAAAAAATAGAATTGGTGATGTAGAGATTTTTTGATCTACAAATATCTATACTCAAAAAAATTGTGTCTAGTAATTTTCCGCTATCTCCACAAAATGGCCTACCTTCTAAGTCTTCATTTGCACCTGGTGCTTCGCCGATTAACATTATTTTGGCTTCTTGATTTCCATCTGCAAACACTGTATTTGTTGCAGTTTTTTTTAGTAAACATCCTTCGAAACTTTCAAGATTGGTCTTTAGTTCACTCAAAGTTTTGGATTGGTCAGCTAGATGCCGTGCCTGTATAGCTGTATTAGAAAATAGTTTATTTCCACTATCTGTATTTTTTACACGAATTTTTGTTGTTGGTTCTGTGGTTGTCAAGGGTGATGATCGAGTGTTCATAGTGCTTTTATCTGAAATAATTTCAGTAACTCCATTTTTTACATACCATTCTAGAGTTTTTATACTATTATTCATTTATAAAAAATTTAAATTATATAATGACGCAAATAAAAGAAACAATCATTCTATCTATTTCGGTTCAAAGTAAGCAAAGATTAGACAAAATATTTTCTTTGTTTCCCGATTATAATGTATCGCGCAGTCAATTACAACGACTAATCAGATCTAATCATGTGAAGGTTAATAATGGCGTTGTGAATGACATTTCTTATGATGTTGGCTATGGAGATGTTGTGAATATCGATATTCCAAAAGTGCAGTCTGATCATATTGAGGCAAAGGAAATTCCTTTGAAAGTTGTCTATGAAGATGAGTATTTATTGGTTGTTGATAAGCCTAGTGGGCTAACTGTTCATCCAGGAGCTGGTAATAAAAACGACACATTGGTTAATGCTTTGGTTCATCGATATAACAATGATCTTTCTTCTGTAGGTGGCGATGAAAGGCCAGGAATAGTTCATAGGTTGGATAGAAATACGAGTGGTCTTCTTGTTGTCGCCAAAGATAATGTGTCGCATGCAAGGCTATCTGAGCAATTGCAAGAAAGAGATGTTAAAAGAAGGTATTTGGCGTTAGTATGGAATGTGCCATATAAGTTATCTGGTAGCATAGTTGCAAATATTGATAGACATAAAAAACATAGAACAAAGATGGCTGTGGTGCTGAAGGGTGGTAAGTCAGCAATTACTCATTATAAACTATTAAAAACTTTTTGTAATAAAAAAATATCGTTGCTAGAGTGTGCGTTGGATACTGGGAGAACACATCAAATTAGAGTTCATCTAAGTCATAAAAAATGGCCTGTTGTTGGTGATCCAGAATATTGTAATGTTCAGTTGGGCAATTCCACATTGCCTGATGATGTAAAGGCTGCTATAAGTGATTTAAATCGTCAAGCATTGCATGCTGTAAATTTATCTTTTACCCATCCCGTAACAGAAAAACATCTTGACTTATATAGTGATTTGCCAAAAGATATAAGCGATATTTTAATTGTTTTAGGAAAACATGAAGATAAATAGAATGCTTACAAGATTTAATTTAATGGATTCTTGGATATTTATACACAACAACTCTCGACCCTTTTTTTTGGTAAGCTATGCTGTTTTTATTGCATCCTATTATGTTTTGCCTAGCAGATTACTACATAGTATAGTATTTTTCTTTCTTGTTGTATTTTTTTTTTTATACAAGAAAAAAAATACAACAGCATCCTTAATTATTTCTCGAGAGTATATAGTTAAGTTACTGGTTGTTTTGTTTGCAATACTTATGCTGCATATTGTATTAGTTAATCCACAAATATCAAATTTAACATTTGTTTGGAGAGCCTTTATTACATTGTTGTTTTTAATAATCTCGATAACATTCTTTTTTGAGTCTGATAAACTGTTTTTAAACCAGTGGTTTACCTGGTTATCCTGTTTTGTATCGGTGTGTGCAGTTTTGTCCATTATTCTATATTATTATAATAAAAGCTATCTGGTGGATATAAGGCTGGTTCCAATAGGGAGGGTAGATAATCAAATAGTAGCAGCATACTTATACGAAATAGTAGGTATAATTTCTCTCTATCTATATAATATAGAGAGCTCTTGGCAGAAAAAAGTAGGTTTTGTCTTCGGTATGTTGGTTATTGGGGCCTTGATTTTATACACAAGAAGTAGAATGCAAATATTTACATATTTCATGTGTATTTCTATTGGCACAATTTGGTATTCTAGATCTTTATTCAAAACTTTTGTAAGTTATGCTTTGGTCGCCGCATTTGTAGTGTTAATTTGCTTGCACCCAACGCTTAATCTAATGTTAAGTGACTATTTTTCATCGTTACTTTCACGGGGATCATCTTTTAGATATGAAATCTGGAGCAACACTTTGATTTCTATTTTTGAGAGCCCTTTTTTCGGCAGTGGGGTAAAGGCTAAAACTTATTACGGAGTAGGTGATTACATCGTCAAATCTCATCCGCATAATATAATACTTGGAACGATTTTCTACTTTGGAATATTTGTGGGAATGTTTTTTTGTTTTATTCTTTACAGGATATTACTTTGTGCTTTAAGAGAAAGCAACCGCCACAAACCTCTTAATGTTCTAGCGATGCTTTTATTTTTCAATGGAATCGTGTCTAGTATGACTGATAACCCAAGAATAGTTACTACTCCTCCGTTCTGGCTAATGTTTTGGTTTCCTATAGCTTTTGTTGTTGCTAACGAAATAAAGCACAAAGTAACCGTAACTAAAGTAGATTGAAGATCTATTGGCTATATTGAGTGAACTTAGAGTTTTATTGTCAGGGCCATGCTTCTTCTCTATTTTTAATAGCTTGACAAGTGGGTGGTTTGGGTATATAAGAGAGTATGTTGTGGCGGGCATTTTGCTCGCTTATTTTTTTATATACTCATAGTTGTTGATGGTTGTTGAAGATAAAATAGAAAGTTTGCTTAAGGAGACAATTTCAGATTTAGGTTATGAGATTGTCAGAATTAGGTACTTTGATCACAGTAAAGTTCTGCAGATTATGATCGATCATAAAAATGGTACGGCTATTACTGTTGATGATTGCGAAATAGTCAGCAATACAGTGTCTGTAATACTGGATGTTGATGATCCTATAACCTCCAATTACCATTTAGAAGTCAGTTCTGCTGGGTTAGATAGGCCTCTTGTTAAGATTGATGATTACATAAGATTTAAAGGTAGTGCAGTTAAAATAAAAGTTTCTACTCCTATTGATGGTATTGGAAATTTTAAGGGTGTTATAGAAGAAGTGGTTGCAAATGATGTTATTATAAGTTTAGATGCTCAACAGAAAGTTATGATAGATTTTGATAATATTGTTTCTGCAAATTTAATGATAGATACAAAAAAGTTATTTAATAAAAAGAGGTTTTATGGTTAATCCTTTTACTAGCGGTGGCACAGAAATTATACAGATCGCTGATGCTGTAGCAAAAGACAAAGGTATTCCGCGTCATGTGATTCTTGAAGCTATGGAACATTCTATAGAAGTGGCAAGTAAAAAAAAATATGGTTATGAAAACAACATTAGAGCCTCTATTAATCAAAAAACAGGCGAAATTAAGATATTTCGTGAGAGAGCTGTTGTTGAACAGGTGAGTGACCATAATCGTGAGATTAGTTTGTCTGATGCGTTAGTAAAAAATAGTGAAGCTAAACTAGGTGATGTATTATCAGATCAATTACCTCCGATGGATATTATGCGAGTTGCGGCGCAGTCTGCGAAGCAAGTTATAGTACAAAAAGTACGTGAAGCTGAGCGTGAAAAACAATATGAAGAATATAAAAGTAAACAAGGTGAAATCATTAATGGAATAGTCAAGCGTGTGGAGTTTGGTAATGTTATCGCCGATTTAGGACGTGGGGGAGAGGCGATTTTAAAAAGAGAAAATATTATTCGCGGTGAGATGTTTAAGGTTAATGATCGCGTTAGAGCCTATATTGAAGAAGTAAATCGTGATAACAAAAGCTATCAAATCGTGCTTTCAAGAGTACATGATAAATTCTTAGAAAAACTTTTTGCACAAGAAGTTCCTGAGATTTACGATGGTTTGATCGAGATCAAAAATGTTGCGAGAGATCCTGGATCTAAGTCTAAAATTGCAGTTTATACTAGAGATACTGGTGTAGATCCTGTTGGTGCTTGTGTTGGGGTTCGAGGTTCCAGAATACAAAATATAGTCAATGAATTGCGTGGTGAGAAGATTGATATCATTAAATGGACTGAAGATCCTGCGAAGTATGTTATTAATGCATTATCTCCGGCTGCAGTAGCGAAAGTAATGATTGATGAAGATGAGAAAAAAATGGAAGTTGCTGTTCCTGACGATCAGTTAAGTCTTGCGATAGGAAAAAGAGGACAAAATGTTCGATTGGCCTCAAGATTAATAGGTTGGCATATTGATATCTTAACAGAAGAAGAAGAATCCAAGAAAAGAGTGGAGGAGTTTAATGTATCAACAAAGTTGTTTATGGACGAGTTGGGTCTGGAAGAGGTGTTGGCCAGATTATTATCTGCTGAAGGATTTATTACTTTAGATGATATAGCATACGTTAGTGAGGATGAATTATCATCAATTGATGGTATTGATGGTTCATTAGCGAAACAGCTTATATCTCGTGCTCAAAAGATTGTGCGGGTTAGAGATGATAAAATTATGGTTGAGCTTGAGAGTCTTGGTGTAGATAGTGTTGTCATAGATTTGTTTGAAAGTTTACCTTTGGATCAAGTGTTGAAACTTGCTCATAATGGTATCAAAAAAACGGAGGATATTTCAGAATTATCTTTGAAAGAGTTTAAAGGGATATTGCCACATTCTGGTTTATCAGATGAAGAAATAAATAGCTTGCTTAATAAAGTAAAATTATAGGTAACATGACACAAGATAACTCAAGATCTGTAACTGTAGAAGTAAAGCGTAAAAGACGCAGGATTGGGAGGGGCGGTGGTTTCCAAGATTCGTCGTCTATTACTAATGAAAATGAACAAGTAGTAGATGATGTTGTAGAGAAAGATCTGGGACTGGTCATTGATCCGCAAGATCTGGATTATGATAGCGCAGAAATTTTAGCGCAAGATGCAAAAGTATCAAAAAAGCCTAAAATAATGAATCAAAGTTTTGCTCCTGTTGTAGAACAAGAAACTGAACAGGAAAAGCAAGTTAAGCATAAGCCTAACATAACGCATCATGTGAAAAAAGCTGATGGTGATAAAGAAGGGACTGATTTTAAGGATAAGTTAGGTTTAAAAGATGCTGTCAAGACCAAGTATGACGCGCTAAATAAGCGTCGTGGTTCTAAAAAAATAGTTATACAAAATATTGATTTTGATGGTGAAGATTTAGACAAAAGAAGTGTTGCTTCTATAAAAAGAGCTAGAGAAAAAGCTCGTAGAGAGAGATTGGGTGAAAATAACTCTGTAGAAAAAAGAGCATATGAAGTCGTGCTACCAGAAGTGATTACTGTTTCTGAGTTGTCTCAGAGAATGGCAGAAAAATCTAGAGATGTTATTAAAGAGTTCATGAAGCTGGGGTTGATAGTGAACTTGTCTCAAATTGTGGATGCTGATACAGCGGAGCTTGTGATTACGGAATTGGGTCATAAAGTAAAAAGAGTATCTGATTCTGACGTAGAAAATATTCTTGATAGTAAAGATGATGAAAATGATTTAAAACCTCGTTGCCCAGTTGTAACTATTATGGGTCACGTTGATCATGGAAAAACATCGTTGTTAGATGCAATTCGTTCGGCTAGTGTTACTTCAACGGAAGCTGGGGGAATTACTCAGCATATAGGGGCGTATCAAGTTTCCACAAAAAGTGGTGGGTTGATAACATTTTTGGATACTCCTGGTCATGAGGCGTTTTCTGCGATGCGTTCTAAAGGATCAAAAATTACAGATATAGTAGTTTTGGTTGTTGCGGCAGATGATGGTGTAAAAGAGCAAACAAAAGAAGCCATTAGTCATGCAAAGGCAGCTGGCGTACCTATTATTGTTGCTATCAATAAAATAGATAAACCAGGAGCTGATCCCAGCAGAGTCGTTAATGAGTTGCTTCATTATGATATTGTTGTTGAGTCAATGGGTGGTGATGTAATGACAGTAGAAGTATCTGCCACTAAGAAGCTTAATTTAGAGAAATTATTAGAAGCTATTTTGTTACAAGCTGAGGTGCTAGAGCTAAAAGCCCCGGTTGGTGGTAGAGCCAAAGGTGTTGTGATCGAGGCAGAGCTTGATAAGTCAAAAGGTGTGGTGGCCACAATTTTGGTACAAAAAGGATCTTTAAATACCGGAGATTTGATAGTTGTTGGTAGTGTTTGGGGAAAAATTAAAGGAATGTACGATGATAAAGGTGATGTTGTAGAGGTAGCAGGTCCTTCAACTCCGGTGAGAGTATTTGGTTTAAATTTTGTTCCTGAATCAGGTGATAGAGTTGATTATCTTGATGAAGAAAAGCAAGCTAGAGACATTGCAGAATATAGATATCGTAAGAAGAAAGAAAAATCTAGTGCTAATATAAAGAAGGTGTCATTGGAGGACTTATTTGCCAGAGTCAAAAATAAAGATAACGCTGTTCTGCCTGTTGTGATAAAGGCTGATGTACATGGTTCATTAGAAGCTATAGAGCATAGTTTGGAAAAAATTTCTACAGATGAAGTGCAAGTGAAAGTGCTACATAAAGGTGTTGGTGGTATTAATGAGTCTGATGTTTCTCTTGCAAAAGCTTCTGGTGCTGTGATAGTTGGTTTTAATGTTAGAGTAACGCCTCAAGCAAAATCTGTAGCTGATTATTCAGAAGTAGATATAAGGTACTATTCGATTATTTATAATTTGATTGATGAGTTTAAGGCATTAATGTCTGGAATGTTATCTCCTATTGCTAAAGAAGTGTATTTAGGACGTGTAGAAATTCGTGAAGTATTTACCCTATCCAAAGGTATTACGGTTGCTGGTTCTTTTGTAACAGATGGTGTTGTAAAGAGAGGGTCAAGAGTCCGTCTTCTAAGAGATAGCAAGGTAATTCATGAAGGGGCGTTGCGTACACTCAGAAGATTTAAAGATGATGTAAAGGAAGCCAAGCAAGGATATGAATGTGGGATTGCGCTTGAGGGTTACAATGATATAAAAATTGGCGATATTGTTGAAGTTTATGAAATTATTGAGGAAAAAAGAACTCTCTAGATGATTTCAAATAGACAATTAAAAGTTGGTGAGACAGTCAAAAGATCTCTTTCTGTGATTCTTGCACGAGATATTTATATAGATGCGCTAGGTGAGTCCTTTATTCCTTTATCGAAGGTTATTATGACCGCTGACCTTGGTATTGCAGATGTTTATGTTCTGCCAATGTTAAATAACAAAATATCAGATGAGCAGCTATTAGATATACTTAATAAAATGTCTCCAAAGATAAGGCATATTCTTGCGCAAAAAGTAGTGCTTAAGAAGTTACCTGTGTTGAGGTTTAAATTAGATAATAGTTTGTCTGAAGTTGCAAAAATAGAAAATTTATTAAAACACTAAAATGTATCACGGGTGGTTGAATGTAGATAAACCTGAGGGCATGACCTCTGCAGACATGGTTAGTGTTATGCGTAGAGTATTCTCTATGAAAAAAATTGGTCATGCTGGAACACTTGATCCTATGGCTACCGGAGTTCTGCCACTTGCCTTTGGAGAAGCAACAAAAACAGTTCGGTTTATGCAAGAGCTCAATAAAGAGTATTATTTTACAGTAAAATTTGGCGCAGCTACTGATAGTTTTGATAGATTAGGAAAAGTTACTAAGATAACAGAATCAGTTCCATCTTTTGATCTAATACAAGATATTTTAAAATTTTTTATTGGTGAAATAGACCAGGTACCACCAAAATTTTCTGCAATTATGGTTAATGGGGTTAGGGCATATAAAAAAGCAAGGCAAGGTGAGGATTTGCAATTAAGTTCTAGAAAGATCAGAATTTTTGAATTAGACTTATTAAGTTTTTCTGCGGATGTGGTGGAGGCAGAGTTTAGAGTTGTATGTTCAAAGGGTACATATGTAAGGTCTTTGGGGCATGACATTGCTTTAAAATTAGGAAGTTTAGGGCATTTAACTGCTCTGCGCCGTAGCAAAGTTGGGAATTTTGATCAAAATAATATAAAATCTATAGAAAAAGTTAAAGAAATGGTGCATAATGAGAAAATTCGTCTATTATCCGTAGATGAAACATTTTCAGATGTGCCTTTTATAAATTTTTCCGTTCATGATGAGGAAAAAATTAGGAATGGCGTGTCAGTAAAAATATCCCAAAAGGATAGAATGTATTTGAATCAGCAAGAAGCTTTTGCTAAAGTGGGGTCTAAGCTTATAGCTATAGGTAGGATTGATAATGATATTTTTTGTCCTACTAGAGGTTTTAATTTTAATTAAAGAGGTTGTATGTCTGTTACTGCTGCTAAGAAGACAGATTTAATCAAACAATATCAAACATCAAAGAATGACACTGGTTCTTCAGAGGTTCAGATTGCTATTCTGTCTGAAAGAATTAATAATCTAACGATGCATCTAAAATCAAACAAAAAGGATTTTCAGTGCAGAAGAGGATTGTTGATTTTAGTTGGGAGACGTAAGAGCTTACTAAGTTATTTAAAAAAGCAAAACCTTGATAAATATAATGAATTAATTAAAAGTCTAAACTTACGTAAGTAATTTTAGCATGGAGTTTTGATATGAAGGTTTTGAGAAAAGAAATAAAATTAGGCGAGCAAACAATAATTTTAGAGGCTGGGAAAATTGCTCAGCAAGCTGATGGTGCTGTTGTTGCCACTTGTGGCGAGACAACAATTCTTGCTACTGCTGTGTTTAAAAAAGATTGCGATCAGAATGCTGATTTTTTTCCACTAACAGTTTCTTATAGAGAAATGGCTTTTGCGGCAGGAAAAATACCTGGTGGTTTTTTTAAACGTGAAGGTAGGCCATCAGAAAGAGAAACGATAATTTCGCGCTTAATCGATAGGCCAATTAGACCATTGTTTCCAGATGGATTTTTACATGATGTGCAAGTAATTTGCACAGTATTGTCTTATGATGGTAAGAATGATAGTGATACTCTAGCGATGATTGCAGCATCTGCAGCTTTGTCTATTTCTGGCGTACCTTTTAATGGTCCTATAGCTGCATTAAGAGTTGGAATGATTGATGACGAGTTTGTTATAAATCCGCCTATATCGCAATATAAAGATTTGAAATTAGATTTGGTTATAGCTGGTACAGACAAAGATATTTTAATGGTTGAGTCTGAAGCTCATGAATTATCAGAAGAAAAGATTCTGGAAGCCTTAAAATACGGGCAAAAAAATCTACACTCTGTAATAAAAGCTATTGAAGAATTGAAAGCTCAAATAGGAAAATCACCATTTCAATATGAAGCAAGTAAAGAAGATACAGATCTTCAAAAGCAAATTGAAAAGATTGCAAGAAAATCTTTAGAGGATGCTTACACTACTGCTCTTAAAAAAGAACGTGGTGTTAAGTTGCATCTTGTAAAAGCGAAAGTGTTAGAGCAAGTAGATTTAGAAATGCATAGTAAAAGTAAGGTATTGGCTTTACTAAAAAATCTACAGGAATCAGTGGTTCGTAATAATATTCTTGCAGGAAAAAGAATTGATGGTCGTGGATTGACTAGTATCCGTAATGTTGATGTAGAAGTCGGTATTTTACCAAGAACACATGGATCTGCCTTGTTTAATAGAGGAGAAACTCAGGCAATTGTTGTTGCAACTCTTGGCAGTATACAAGATGAGCAGATGATAGATTCATTAGATGGAGAAAGCAGAGATCATTTTATGCTCCATTATAACTTCCCTTCTTATTCTGTAGGTGAAGTTTCGCCTTTGAGAGGCCCTGGTAGAAGAGAAATAGGTCATGGAAGGCTAGCTTCTAGAGCTATACGTCCAATGTTACCTCAAAAAGAAGATTTTCCTTATACTATAAGAGTAGTATCAGAAATTACAGCATGTAACGGCTCTTCATCGATGGCTACTGTTTGTGGCGCATCTTTGTCTATGATGGATGCAGGTGTACCTTTAAAAAGGCCTGTAGCTGGTGTAGCAATGGGATTAATCAAGTTAGATACAGAGTTTCATATTTTATCTGATATTATAGGCGATGAAGATGCTTTAGGGGATATGGACTTTAAAGTTGCTGGTACTGTCAATGGTATTACTGCATTACAAATGGACATCAAAGTAGCGGGAATTAGTCATGATATCATGAAGCATGCTTTGTCTCAGGCGAGAGAAGGTCGTATTCATATACTAGATATAATGAATCAAACATTATCCTCTAATAGAGAAACTTTAAATAAGCATGCACCTCAAATTACTAAAATTGCATTGCCGAAACATAAAATTGGTGAAGTAATAGGACCTGGTGGAAAAAACATTAAAGAAATATGTGAAGTTTCCGGAGCAACTGTAGATATTAATGATGAAGGTGTTGCATTTGTGTCTGCAGTAAATCAAGAAAGTTCGGCCAAAGCAATAGAGATGATTAAATCTATCATAGAAGAACCAGAGATCGGCAAGGTTTATGATGGTGTTGTTAAGGCTACTTTGGATTTTGGTGCAATTGTTCGTTTTATGGGTAAGAGAGAAGGTCTTGTTCATATAAGTGAAATGAGTGAAGAAAAAGTTGCCAAAGTTACTGATATGCTTAAGGAAGGTGATAGTGTTAAAGTCAAAGTCTTGGAAATAGATTCAAAGAAAGGTCGTGTAAGGCTTACCTTGCGTTTAAATACCAAAGAAAACAATGATCCTCAGCCTAAAAAGCAAGAAGAAGAAGCTCCAAAGAAAAAAATGGAAGAAAAGCAACCTAAGCAGCATAAGGCTGAAGAAAAAACTGAGCATAAAACAGAACATAAGGCAGGTACAAAGAAATACTTTAATACCTAATAAATCATGTTGAAGAATCTATTTAATTCTGAATCCGTACAAAAAATTTTTGATATTTTGAAAAGTGTGGGTTCAGAAAGTAGATTTATTGGTGGTTGTGTTCGCGATGCAGTTTTGGGCATTAATATTTCGGATATTGATATTGCTACAACTTGTCTTCCTCAAGAAATAGAATCTGTTTTAAATAAGTATGGTATTAAGACTTTTACTGTTGGTAAAGATTTTGGTACTATAGTTGCGGTCACCGAGCAAGGTTCTTATGAAATTACCACTCTAAGAAAAGATGTAGAATTTTATAATGGTAGACACGCCGTTGTAGAATATTCGCAAGATTGGCAAGAAGATGCTGCTAGACGAGATTTTACGTTTAATGCGATGAGTTATTGTCCATATCAAGACAAATTATTTGATTATTTTTCTGGTCAAGAAGATCTTGCAAAAGGCTTTGTTAGATTTATTGGTAAGGCTAATGACAGGGTTAGTGAAGATTATTTGAGGATTCTAAGATTCTTTCGTTTTTATACGTATTATGGGAAGTCTTTTGATGTAGAGTCGTTTAATGCTTGTGTAAAAAATGCTAAAAATTTATCAAAGATTTCTGCAGAGCGTAGATGGCAAGAGTTGGCCAAGATCTTATCGAACAAGAATTATATCGATACATTAGATCTTATGATTCAAAACAACGTTATCCAACATGTATTAAGTGTTGATGTTCCTTGCGCTATTATTGATGATCTAAAGTTGGTCAATAGTTTTTTAATCGAAAAAAAACATGATATCAGCTATATGTTTGTTTTATTTAGTCTCAGTTATTTGGCCAAGATAAAAATTAAAGATTTAAAAAAAGTATTGCGTTTATCGAATAAAGAAGAAAAATATCTTTCTACAATTTTAGAGTGTGTTAATGCTGTAAGATCTGGCAATATTACTCCAAGCTTATATTGGTATATCTACAAATGGCATAATTTGTTATTAGATGGATTGATTTTTGTTATGGCTATCGATAAATCAAGTGCTTGGGTTAGTCTATATGATGAAGTAAAAAATGTTCTTACCAAAAGTCTAGTTATGTTCCCTTTAACAGGGCATGATATTATAGAGCATTTTGATGTTGATGTTAACGATCAAAGAATAGGTGGTTTATTAGATAGTGGAAAGAAATTTTGGTGTAAAGAGAAATTTAAACCTACAAAAGAGCAAATTATTCAATATATCAAAGTACATGAGAAATAAAGAAATTAGAGAAAAATTAGCTGCTGCTTATCGAATCTTTGCTCTTAAAGATATGGATGATTTGACCTATACTCATTTGTCGTCTAGATCGGAGTCTGGTGATAGTTTCTTTATTCAGCCTTTTGGCCTAAGATTCTCTGAAGTGTGTGCGTCAAATTTATTAGAAGTATCTTTTGATGGAGAGGTAATTAGAGGTGATGAGGCACAATATAATAGTACAGGATATATAATACATGGTTCTCTATATAAGAAAAGAGATGATGTTATGTCAATATTTCATCTTCATACCCATGCAGGGATAGCTGTATCTTCTATGAAAGAAGGTTTGTTGCCAATTAGTCAATTTGCATTACATTTTTATGACAAGGTTAGTTATCATAAATATAATTCTCTGTCTTTAACTCAAGATCAAGGTCAAGACCTTATTAAAGATCTCGGAGAAAATTATGTTATGTTTCTTGAAAATCATGGGACTGTAGTAAGTGGTCGGAATATTGAAGAAGCAATGTTTTATTCTCATCATTTGGAGCAAGCGTGCAAAGTGCAGGTAATGCTTTCTTCTGTGCTTGGTAAAGTGCTCATTCCGTCTAAAGAAATATGTAAAAAAGCTAATCATGATTTATTGAGCTTTGAACAAAATCTTGGGGAAAGAGATTGGAAGGCTCTGATAAGACAAATTAATTCTGTAGACGATTCTTACTTAAAATGATCTAGTTTTTCTCGGTATGTAAAAAAGCTTGTTCTCAAATAAATACTAGTCTTTTGGTGAAAACACCTTGAAACCCGGATCTTTTCAACTTATATTAATAAGTAATAATTTTATATGAGGAAAGTTATGGATTTTACAGGACGTACAGCCCAGCAATCTAGAAGTGCTTCTTACGATCAAGGTTTAAGAAGTTATATGATTGGGGTGTTTAATAATATGTTTATTGCTCTACTCATTACAGGGATCATGGCGTTTGTGACGATATCTACCCCTTTAATAGGTTTGTTTTTTTCTCCAACTGGCGGTTTGTCAGGGTTTGGATGGTTAGCAATGCTTGCACCTTTAGCGTTTGTTTTCTTTTTTTCCTATAAATTAATGACAGTAGATACGTCTACAGCAAGGCTGATGCTATGGACTTATTCTGCTTTAATGGGATTGTCTTTATCTCCTATTTTTCTTGTATATACTGCAGAAAGCGTGACAAGAGTCTTTTTTATTACAGCATCAATGTTTGCTGGTATGAGCATATGGGGTTATACCACAAAAAGAGATTTGACCGGGATGGGATCGTTTATGATTATGGGTATAATTGGTATCATCATAGCCTCTCTAGTAAATATGTTTATGCAAAGCTCTGCAATGCATTTTGTAATATCCTTTTTATCGGTGATTATTTTTACGGGTTTGACAGCTTATGATGTGCAGAAGATTGCTAGAATTTATCATGTTGCACCAGCTGGCGATCTTAGAGATAAAGCCGCTATTCAAGGTGCGTTGTCTTTGTATTTAGATTTTATAAATCTATTTCTTTCAATGTTAAGGTTGTTTGGAGATCGTAAATAATCTTTATTTATAAGGTTCTTATAAGAAAGGCACTTTTTTTGAGTGCCTTTTTTTATATTCTGTTATATTTGTCTTCTAACCTTACGATATCATCTTCACCAAGATACTCCCCAACTTGTACTTCTATTATTTCAAGAACTTCTAATGTTTTATTTTCTATTCTATGTATTTCGTTCTGGGGTACATATATTGATTGGTCGCGATTTAAAGTATGGATTGTTTGTCCAATAGTAATTGTAGCTACTCCTTTTGTAATAACCCAGTGTTCAGCTCTCCTATGATGGTATTGAAGAGAAATCTGGCTGTTAGGATTAATGGATAGTAGTTTTACTTTGTAATCTGTTGTTGTTAAGATGTTTTTGTAGTATCCCCATGGACGATATTCTAAGGATGGCTCTTTAATGTCTGATACATCTTTTAAGGCATTGTAAACTTCTTTAATTTCTTCGGGATATTGTTTGTTAGAAATTAATATGACGTTGTCTGTAATGCTAATATTTAGATCTGTTACTCTATGCGTTACAGTACTAACTCTGGGATTGTCTGAATAAATCAAGCAGTCTTGAGTTTTATATGGGTATATTTTTTTTCCTAGAATTGCGTTGTTATTAGGGTCTTTTTTTGTAATATTATAAATAGATTGCCAAGTACCTAAGTCATTCCATTTGATGTCTAAAGGAAAAACTGCGATATTTTCTGTTTTTTCTAGAATTGCATAATCTATTGAGATATTTTCGCATTTACTAAAATCACTTTTTGTAGGTATGTTAAGAAAATAATCATCTTTTTTTGACTTTTCTAGAGCATCTGAGATGTGTTGATAAATAGATGGCTTATGAAGTTTTATTTCGGATAGAAGAGTATTGTAACTAACAAAAAATATACCGCTATTCCATAAATTGCGATTATTTTGAATGAGTTTTTTTGCGGTGCTTTCTAAAGGTTTTTCTATAAAATTATTCACATGAAATAAGTTGTGCTGTATTTCTGCGCCTTGGTTTATATAACCATATCCAGTTGCTGGATGAGTTGGTTTTATACCAAAAGTGACAATTAGATTATCGGGATTTGATTGCTTTAGGGTTTGAATATAGTCTACAAAATTTTCTTCATCTTCAATTAAATGATCTGAGGCAAGAACCAACATTTGTTGTAATTCTGGATGAAATTTTTTTAAAAACATTGCAGCTAGCGTAATAGCTGGTGCGGTGTTTTTTTGTTCAGGTTCTGCAATTATTGATAATGGAGAGATATTTAATTCTTCTAGTGCACTAGCTGTACGAAATTTAGATTTTTCACTACAAATAATAAGTGGGGTAGAGAAAACTTCAGTGTCACTTATTCTGAATATAGTATTTTGTAGCAAGCTATATTTGCTATTAAATTTCAAAAATTGTTTTGGCAGTGAATTTTGTGAAGCTGGCCACAACCTACTTCCAATTCCACCGCATAAGATTACTGGGCATATTTTCATTTGTGTACCATTGAATCGATAACTATCTTTAGTTCTTTTCCTAGCATATCTATAGAAAAAGATGAGTTGAATCTTTTTAAAGAGTTTTCTCCCATAGTTTTTGCAAGAGATGGATTTTGTAGCAATTTATTCATTGCGTTTTTAAGGGATTGTGAGTTTGGTTCAGCTACGAATCCATTATGGGTATCTATGTTGACATATTCTGTGCCAGTTCCAATTTTGCAAGAGATTAGAGGTTTTCCAAACATACATCCTTCTAGCAATGATATTCCAAAAGCTTCAGATCTGAGGTGTGAAGGTAAAATGACGCTATAGCAGCTGTATAGATAATTAACTTTTGTTTGCTCATCAACTGATCCTATAAAAAATACATTCTTTATTGAAAGCTTTCTTATCATGTGCTGCAATTGTTGTTCTAAAGGTCCAGTTCCAATAATAACAAGATTTGTGTTAATCTCTCTCATTACTTCTATTAGAAGATGCAAGCCTTTGTAATATCTTAATTGTCCAATGAATAATAAAAAATTTTGGCCAAACTTATGAGTAATCTTACGAGATTCGGATAACCTAGGTTTAGGATATAATGTTTTATCTAGGCATATTGGGATCACTTTTACTTTGTGGGATAGGTTTTTTAGGTTGGAGCTTGTATCTGCATATTGTTTAGATGTGGCTATGATTTTATTCATTTTGCCTAGAAAAGCTGTATCAACAGGTTTTAGTAGGGTTTTTAGCCACTTTTGTTTTACTATATCTGAGTGGTATGTAACTATCTGAGGTTTTTTTATAGGGAATACAAGAGGTAAGATGTCTGCAAAAGGCCAAGGGTAATGATAATATATGATATCAGCCCATTTTGTTTCTTGATAAAAATTTAGTAAGTATCTTATTGATACGGGGCAAGAGAAGGCGTTAAATGTTTCTGGATATGTAA
>JAGORE010000028.1 GCA_018062985.1 Rickettsiales bacterium
CATTTGATTAACGTCATTAAATAAATCTTTATAAAACCCTTCTTTTCCTGTCAGATCTATTCTATTACTCAGCTTTCCACTTTTTGCATCGGTTACAACTTGATGTAAACTATGAACAACATACAATAACATTTCACGCATTTCATTAAAGCTTGCAGCTATTTGTGATAATTCATCATGCGTTTCTAGCTCAACTTTTTCCTCAAGAGATCCTTTAGAAATCTTCTGCGCCCCCATAACCAAAAGATGAATACTTCTCATAACTGACAAGTAAATACCCGTAAACAAATAAATAAAAACGAACAACACAATAAGAACCATTGCTATTTCTATGTAAAATGCTTTTTCTAGATTCTTGATGCGAGTATCAAACAAGCTTGCAAGTGTTTCTCCAATTTTCTTGTGATATTCATATGTTTTATTCAATAATTCTATATATTGATCTCTAAATTCTTGAGGTACTGTATTAAGCTTTCCATTTAAGATGGTCTGCTCTAACGCAGCTTCCGCTAGGCTTGCTTGTGTTACAAGTTCATTTTTTATCGGCTCAATCACATTTTCTAACGACGCATTGTTTGCAAGTACTCTTTCTTGGTTTTGTTCTATTGTAGGCAAATTATACTCTTGCATTAAAACCTTAATCCCATATAATCTATTTTGCTCTTCTCGCGTAAGCACATGATCCGTAAGAAAGCTTGCGCTTAGATCTAGAATTAATGCTTCATTTAAACTCAAGGCAGGTAATTGCGTGCAATACGAATCCGAAAGATAAAACGTATCCATTCTATCATCAAAAGCAAGATTTGAAGCATCACAAACACTTACAACTAAGTTGGAGATATCATTCACTATTCCAAGCTCGTCAGAAATGTTCTCAATTTTTCTTTTAATAACTGCCACCTTGTTTTTTATGGATTCGGTCTGTTTTGGATCAACAAAATTTTCATCTAGCTTTGCTAAATTATCTACCACTAAATTTATAGAGCGCAAAGCTTCAGACTGTTTTTCTAATAATGCTGCTTTATTTTCAGTATTGTCTGACGCAACAGCATGCTCCAAATGTCGATACTGCTGCAGTATTTGAAAGGTTTTTATAAGCTGAACATTAAAAGTAACACCGAACAGCTCAACCTGTGATCTTCTTATTTTATAGTAAGCGTCATAAGCAATTTGACAAGATAATACAGCAACAATAAGTACTACAATTGTTCCCAATAAAACTAATTTTTGAGGATACCGCAAGCGATTAATTAAGCCAACTGCGGGTTTAAAAATTTTATTCATGAAACACTCCACTTTTGTTCCGGAAAAGATACAAAACACTCTGTTGCCAGCAATGCAATCTTTTTTCCTTTGATATCTAAAACACCTCGAACACATGATTTAATTTTTATATTTTCTATTTTCGACTGAGATTCAATGTCGTCATATCGCACGGTATTCATTTCTGTTATCGAATCTACTATTACACCGATGTATCTATTGCCTTCTTTACTTTTTACTTGAAGAATAATGATAACATTATTAAAATTATGCTCTTGTGGATTCAGTTCAAATGAAACCCTAGGATCAACAACAGGAATTATTTTGCCTCTTAAATTTATAATACCTCTAACAAAAGCGGGAGAAAAGGGAAGCCTGGCATATTTCTGCCATACACACACCTCTTTTACATCTTTCATAATGAAAGCATATTCTATATTTTCAAGAAGAAAACATAAATACTCTGCACTAACCTGACCTGTATCTTCTTTATTCAGCGATCCTGTAGTGTCTACTGTTTTAACAGGAACAGAAGATGATTCGACAATTTTACTGGCTATCGACATATAATCAAATGCCAGCCTTTCAATTTCTTTAACATCTAAAATAAGTGCTAACTCTCCACTTCCTAAAACAGTTGCACCTAAAATACCTGGCACCTTATTATAACTTTCTTCAATGCTTTTAACGACAATTTGCTGTTGAAACAAAAGCTCATCGCAAGACAAACAAAAAACTGTTAACCCAGTTTTTACTTTAATTAAAAGTTTCCGAACACTCTCTCGTTTCTCTTTTCTCGAAAATAATACACTGTCAAGATGGATTAATTTAAACTTTTCTTCTCGCAATGTATAATATTCCGTCTTATCCGAAGATAATGTAACTTGACTTTCATCTAATTGACGCATTTCAACTATCATATCTAAGGGTATTGCATAAAATCCGGTGTCTACCTTAATTAATTGACAATCCATAATTGCTAATGTTAGGGGAAGCCGCAATCTAAATGTAGCACCCACATTTTTAACAGAAATAACTTCCACTTTTCCACCCAAGTCATGAATATTTTTCATAACGACATCAAGACCAACTCCGCGCCCAGAGATATCGGTAACTGCCTCGGCTGTTGAAAACCCGGGTTGAAATATGAGCTGATAACATTCTGTGTCTGCTAATATTTTTTCTTTTGAAATAAGTCCTTTCTTAATGGCAATGGCTCTAATTTTTTCTGCATGAAGACCCGCGCCATCATCTTTTATATCAATAATAATATTATTTCCAGATTGATAGCTGTTTAACTCAATACTGCCCTTTTTCTTTTTTTTGTTTTTTTCTCTCTCTATAGGCGATTCTATTCCATGATCAATTGCATTTCTAATTAATTGCATTAAGGTATCGGTAATTTTTTCTACCATTGTTTTATCAATTTCTGTTT